>SYKL01000074.1 GCA_005797785.1 Pseudomonadota bacterium
ACCGGCGCCCCACGGCGGAATTCGCGTCGGCGAAAAAGTGGATCGGGTGGTGGTGATCGACCAAAATCCGATCGGGCGAACGCCGCGCTCCACCCCCGCGACCTACACCGGGATCATGGATGGCCTGCGGGCATTGTTTGCCTCGACCCCGGGTGCGCAAGAGCGAGGTTGGACGGCCGGAAGATTCTCTTTCAACAGCGAAGGCGGACGGTGTGAGTCTTGCGAGGGCCGCGGCTCTGTGTTGATCGAAATGCACTTCCTACCAGACGTATGGATGGTGTGTCCGGAGTGCAACGGTCGACGTTATGGCCGAGAAACCCTCGCCGTTCGCTGGAAGGGTTTGTCGATCGCCGACGTGCTGTCGAATCGAATCGATGAAACCTTGGAAGTGTTTCAGGCGCATCGAAACCTGGCCAAGCCGCTTCAAGCTTTGGTGGATGTCGGACTGGGCTATTTGTCGTTGGGGCAACCTGGGAACACCTTGTCCGGTGGCGAGGCCCAGCGCGTAAAACTTGCCGCAGAACTCACCTCACGCAAAGGGCATGCGGTCTACGTGCTGGATGAACCCACCACGGGCTTGCATTTGTCGGACGTCAAGCGGCTGGTGGCGGTGCTGCATCGGCTGGTGGACGCCGGTCACACCGTCATCACCATCGAGCATCACCTCGACATGATGAGACAGTCGGATGTGTTGCTGGAGTTGGGACCGGGGGGCGGCGACGCCGGTGGTCTTGTGATCGCCCAAGGAACGCCGACTCAGGTTGGAAAGATGGAAACGCCAACGGGCCGCGCGCTGTCACGGCGCTAGGGGTTGTAGCGCCGCGGTTCCGCCGGCTCTGGAGTCGCATCGAGGATCAACGGGTGCCGATGTCCTTTTTTGGCTTCCTGCAACCGCTTCGCCAGATCATCCAGCTCGAACGGCTTCCGAACCATATGTTGCGCATTCAATCGCGCGACCGCTAAAAGGTTGGTTCCGGCCGGCTCACCACTCATGAACAGGGTGTGGTTGAGGACGCCGGGGACAGCGCCCGCAAGGGCCCGCACCACGTCGATCCCGGCCTCGTCCGCAAGAACCATATCGCATAACACGACGTCAATACTGTCTTTTTCTGCGATCGCCAGCGCCTCCCCTCGGTTGGCTGCGGTCAACACCCGCCACTGACGGCGCAGGCCTCGCGCCAGCGAACGTCGAAGCCCGGGTTCATCATCGACGATGAGTAGTGTGGGTAGAGCTCCGGGGTCGGTGATCGGCTCCGGGCTTGGCAACGACGGTGGATCGACCTCCGGTTCCTCTTCGCGGGGTTCGATGCGTAATTCGGTGTCAGGCACTGCGGGGATTTGAACGGTAAATCGAGCGCCGCCCATAGGGGATCGCTCGGCGGTGAGTTCGCCGCCCATCGCGCGCATGTACGAACGCGAAATGGCAAGTCCCAGGCCGCTTCCTTCACCTGCGGGCTTCGTGGTGAAAAACGGTTCGAAGATCTCGTCGATCATGTCGTCCGGAATGCCAGGGCCATCGTCGTCGACGTGCATCACCAGAAAACCCGCATCGATCGCGGTAGTGATCGACACGGATCCTCGTCCCCGGGTGGCGACAGCCTGCCAGGCATTGACAAGCAGGTTTACCATTACCTGCTCCAGCCGACCTCGATTGGCCCGCACGCGTGTGCCAGGGGTGGCATTCATGCGAATTCGCATCTGACCCTTCACGATCACCCGAACCACGTCCGCCGCGTAAGACAGGATCGGCTCCAACGGGATCGCTTCCACTTGTTCCACGTCTCCGGGACGGGCGACACGCGTGAGATCCGCAACGATATTTCGGATTCGGCGCAGGGACGCTTTCGCGTCTTCAAGGAGGAGCGGATCCGGATCGCGTTCGCTGCTTGCGAGCTCGAGATTGGTTAGCGCCACCGCGAGCGGGTTGTTGATTTCATGGGCGATCCCCGCTGCTAATCGACCGAGCGTGGCCAGTCGCTCTTGCTGCACCAAGCGATCCTGCTGTGAGGCTAGTTCGTCTCGGGTTTGTTGGACGGCGTGCTGGAGGGCGTCGCGGGCACCGGCCAACCGGTCGGTGAGCTGACGCTGCATTTCTCCGTCTTCAAAGGTCTTTCGCCAGGATTCGACGGTTGCCCAGCTGGCGACCCAGCCCAAAGCGATCGCCGCCAGCATGCTCGCCGCTCCTTGAGGATCGGGGGTCTGCCCGAAAATCAGCAAGCTAATGGACAAGGTGGTGGCCCACATCAGGGTTTGAATCTCTCTTCCAGGAGAGGGCAGGGGGGTAAGGGCAGCGAAACCGAGGATGCCGTACACCATCCATTCGGGATGGGTAGCGCTGAATTTAGGGTCAAACGTCAGCAACGCCGCGGGCGGTACCGCATTGAGGACAAGAACGGCCGGTATCGCCCATGAGGGCTCCCGAATCGCCCGAACGCAGCCGACAAAAATGCCCACCAAGAGAACGTGCGCCCACCATCCCCACGAAAACCCGCCACCAGCCAAGAGAAAGAGCGTGTAGGCGACGCCGCCGCCGATCAACAGCAGTTCGGTTCTTCCAGCGAGACGCCGGCAGTGGTAATCGTTGTAGGTGGGTTCTTGTCGCGGGGACGCCAAGTCGGCTCCGATTTTGGGAAGCGTAGAATGCGCGTGGCCGCGGTTCAATACAAAGCACCGAAGGGAGATAAATCTGCCGCTTTGCGGGAGATCGAATCTTTGGTTCGCCTGGCGCCGCCGACGGACCTGGTGGTGCTTCCGGAGTTGGCGGCGACTGGCTACCTGTTTGACGATCGCGCTCATGTCACGACCATCGCCGAAAATCCCGATGGCGAGTTGTTCCAGCTCCTTTCAAAACTGGCAGCGGAGCGCCGTTGTTGGATGGTGTGCGGCTTTGTTGAGCGCGCCGCGGATCGGTTGTTCAACAGCGCCCTGGTCGTTCAACCGGACGGCACCCTCGCGTTCACCTACCGAAAGACCCTGCTGTTCGATGCGGATGTTCCTTGGGCCAGCCCCGGCGACTCCGGCTACCGCGTGTTCACCACCGACGCCGGAACGTTCACGGTCGGCATCTGCATGGATCTCAACGACGACCAATTCACCGATTGGTGCCGTGAGTCGAACCCTCACGCGATTGCGTTCCCCACCAATTGGATTGAAGAGGGGGAGCCAACCTGGCCGTATTGGGCGTGGCGTCTGGAGGGATACCCAGGCGCTTTGGTCGCTGCGAACACCTGGGGACCCGAACGGGAGGTCACCTTCAGTGGGAAGTCTGCCGTCTTACAACGACTGGTGATCCGCGCTGCGGCCCCCGCCGAGGGGAACCGCGTGATCGCGGCGAAAGTGTTGACGGATCGCGTGAGTATCTGACTCACGGATATTTTCAGGGTTTCTTAAATTTCTCCGCGATGTATTCTCGGCTGATTTTTGCGGCCAGTTCGTAGGCCTGCTGCACATCGTTGATGATCGCCTGCTCCACTTTCCCGCCGATCAGCAGGATCTTCACCGTGATGTTCCCGTCGACAAGGCGTTCGCAGCCGCCGGCGATCGGTTTTACGACGAAGGTTCCCTCGGAAGTCACTTTGTCCGCCATCACCGAAGGAATGACCTTCCATTGGAGCAAGGAACTCTGGGCGTTGTACTTGTTGACCTGTTCGTAGGAAAGATTGGTGGCACCTACCACCTTCGCAACGGGTCCTGGAAGGGGCTTTTCGGACGTTAGCTTGTAGCGAAACACCTTGAGAGCGCCCTCGTCGCGGGTTTCGATGAGCTCACGCCGTGCCGTGCCTGTACTCTGCATTCGGCGTTCATACTCCGGATCCCAGAGCATTTGCCAAAACTGCTCCGGGGTGCAGTCGAAGGTGTGTCGCACGGTCAGTTTCACTCGAACCTCCGCGGCAAGGATAGCGCAAGCGGCCCTGCGGCGGAAATGGCCAGTGTCCGATATAGCGAGGGTTCATTCGGAGTGGGCGGACTGCGCGGATTGTGGTGGGTGGCGGTGGCGATGGCGGCGGTTCCCATGGAGCCAACCCCGGACTGTGATGCAGAGCATCCAGAGCTTTGTCCCTCCGATCTCGTAGATTGGGACTCTTTTTCGTGGATCCCAGCCGGGAGCGTCGACACCGTTCGTCCAGAGGAACTCGAACTTGGATCGGGTATTTCTCTCGACCGGGCCTTTCGACTTTCCGCCGGGTTGTGGGAGGCGCCGGTGGCGGTGCTTGACTCCGGCATCGAGTGGCAGTCGCAACGGATTGCGCGGAAAATCTACTTAAATGTAGGGGAATTGCCTGTCCCCGAAGACTCCAACGGCGCGGATTTTGGCGACCATGACTCCGACGACAACGGATTGGTAAACATCGTTGACTATTCCCAGGACCCGCGCGTCGATCACGGCGCTGGTGTGGGGGGCAACGGACAATTGGATGCGTCCGACCTGATTGCTGCGTTCTCCGATGGGGTGGACGACGACGGCAATGGGTATGTGGATGACATCGCGGGTTGGGATTTTTTTGAGGGAGACAACAACCCCTATGCCCTTCATACCAACGGTTACGCGAATCACGGTACCGGCGTGATGGAGGATGTCGCTGAGGAGGGCGGGGACGGCTCCAACATTGGCGCCTGTCCAAATTGCGCCATTCTTCCGGTTCGGGTTGGTGATTCCTTCATTTCTGATGCGGATCGGGTGGCGCAGGCGTTGGTGTATGCGACCGACCGCGGGGTGGTGGCGGTGGCGATGGCCGTTGGTGCATTGTCGGATTCAGAAGGGGTAAACCAAGCCGTTCAATATGCGGACGATCACGGCGTGGTGATGGTGGGCGCGGCGGGCGACGAAAATGCCTACCACCGCAATTTTCCAGCATCCCATGCCCCTATTTTGTTTGTGCACTCCATTCGCGGCGACAACGCCCAAGAGAACGAGGGCACGTACAGCTATTTATCGTTCTTCAACTGCAACAATTTCGGATCGCGGTTGGAGTTGGTGGCCACCAGTAGCGCTTGTGCGACCGGGGCCACCGCCCGAATTGCTGGTGCGGCAGGCTTGTTATCGAGCGCCGGAACCCAAGCAGGAACTCCCCTTGCCACCGACGAAATTCGAGCCCTGCTTCGGGGAACGGCGGACGATATCTGGCTTTCGGAGGCAGATCGCGCTCATGCCAACACCTATCCTTCCGCGCAAGGGTGGGATCCCTTCTTCGGATATGGCCGGGTCAACGTCGGTCGTGCGGTGGAATCCATTTTTGCGGAGGAACTGCCTCCAGCGGTGCGCTTTGAAGCACCTGAATGGTTCTCTTTTGCCGATGGGACGGTGGACGTCGCGATTCGGGTGAGCGGGCGTTCGGAGATCGCCTCCTGGCGGATCGATATGGGGCGGGGCGTTGAACCCACGGAATGGGAAGAGCTCGCCATTGGCTCGGGCGATGCCTCCGGGGTGGTCACAACCATTGACACGTCAAGTCTTCAGACTTTCTCCTTTGACGAACTGATTTATCAGGGCGTGGTCGAGAGGCTGGCCCGCGCTCATACGCCTACGGTAACGCTGCGCCTGACGGCCGAGGACGAGGCTGGCCGGGTATCCGAGGAGAGAAGGGCATTTTACGTTCATCGGGACCCAGATGCCCTGTCGGGTTTTCCGCTTCGGCTCGATGGTTCGATGTCCGTCGCCCCTGCGTTGGCGGATTTGGACGGCGACGGCGACTATGAGGTGATCGCCGCCACGGGCTCGGGGACGGTTCACGCATTTCAAGCGGATGGAAGTGAACTTTCCGGCTGGCCGGTGAGCACCGACGTGCTCGCGAACCTCGCCACGGGAGCGCCGGCGTTTGCCAGTGGGGAAGTGGATCCCTTCCACGAAACGATCCTTGCAGCGCCGGCGATCGGTGACATCACTGGCGACGGCGAACCGGAAGTGGTGGTCGCCAGCTACGCCGGGGGGATCTACGCTTGGGGTGCGGATGGGGCATTGGTCGATGGATTTCCAGTAAGGAGCCTCGGTCTCGGCCAAGAACGTCGAGTTGCCGACAGCTCGTGGGATGTCGGGTTTCTGGCACCACCTGCCCTGGGGAACGTCGATGGAAGCGGCGGCGCCGAGATCGTGTTGGTCGGGCAAGACCAGCGTCTGTACATCATAAACGGCGATGGCAGCTTCCGCGGAGGCGCACCAGTGGACATCTGCTCTCCTTGCGATGGCACCGGTCAACGTGCGATTTCTCCGCCATCTTTGGGTGATATCGATGGCGATGGGGATCTGGATGCCACCTTTGGCACCAATGAGGTTCCGAACGGCGCTGCGGGACGATTGTATGCCTATGACCTGATGTCCGGCACCATTCTGCCGGGATTCCCGATCGGTCGCGCCGGGCTTTTGGAGCAGGCGCTGCTCCCGGTGATCGGCGAAGGGCATCCGGGAGCGACGGCGCTCGCCGATCTCGACGGGGATGGTCGGTTGGAGATCTCCTCGAATGCGGTTTTAGGAGCGTCGGGATTGGTGGCTTGGGACGGAAGCGACGGACTTGCCTTGCCGTACCTCCGCGCCGATTTCGGTGTGGATTCATCTTTGTACACCGAAAATTCGTTGATGTCGGTGGCCAATCATCCCGCCTTTGGCGATCTGGACGGCGACGGGGTTCCAGATGTTGCGGCGGGCGGCACCGGTCCTTTCTGGTTGGTCGGCTTGTTTCGCACCGAATTTCAAGAGTACAACCACGGCGTGACCGCATGGAGCGGCGCAGACGGTGCGATTTTACCGGGGTTTCCCCGCCCGGTAGACGATGTCTCCTTCCTGGTCTCCCCGGCGATCGCCGACATCAGCGGCGACGATCGCCCGGAATTGATCTACACCTCCGCTGGCGGCATGGCGTACGCGTGGGACAGCGACGGGAACCTCGCCCCGGGTTGGCCGAAATTCCTCGGCGGATGGGCTCTCGGCGGGATCAGCGTTGGCGATATTGACGGCGATGGTTGGGCGGAGGCGGTGGCGGCCACCCGAGATGGTTGGTTGTTCGCCTGGAAAACGCAAGGTCGCGCCGATCAGGTCCCTCAATGGCCCATGTCCCGGCATGATTCGGCGAACACCGGCAACTATCACACGCCGATTCCATTGCAGGCGGGCCCGGTTCCGGTCGTTGACGAGGAAGGATGCTGTAAAAGCAAGGGTGACTCGGCTTGGCTGGTGTTCCTGCCCGCGCTGCTGTGGCGCCGCCGCCGGCTCACTCGGTAGGTTTTTTGCGCGTGGGGCCGATTCGAACGCGCCCTTCTTGAGCCGCGCCGCCGAAGAGATCGTCCAGTCCACCGCCGCCTCCGGTCGGGGGAGCGCGATTGACCGGCGCACCCTCGGGTTTCTTCGTGGATTCCATCACCACGGGTTCTTCCACGCGCGTGGGCCTACGCAAGGGGACGGCCTCAGCTTTGCCGGGCACGTTGATCGCTCCCGGCGGAAGCTTGATCGGCACATCGATCGGAGTGCCAGGCTTGGGTGGCGTGGTCGGTCCAGAAACCGCGGCTGGGGCGGGTTTTGGGGCGCTGGTGGGTGGCGTGGGTGCCGGAGGTGCGGCGGTAGGAGCCGGTTTTGGAGCAGCGACGGGCGCCTCGGCGCGCGGCGGGGTTGCTGGAGGTGCGGCGGGCTTGGGGGGCGTCGCTGCCGTCGCTGGGGGCCGTTCTGGAGCCTTCGGCGGAGGTGAGGCGGGTGCGGGTGGCCTCGCGGCGACCGGAGCGCTTGGAGGGGCCTTCGGTTGCGCCCCCTGGGCATTGGATGGATGGGGCACGACGCCCCCTGGTGGCGCGTCCGACATCACCGGTTTGCGCGAGGCAGCGGCTGGAGAAGGCGGTCGAAACCGGCCTGAAGAGGAAACCGCGGGTGCCGTTCGTTGCGGCGGCGGGGGCGGCTCGGGGCGCGGTTTTGGGGCTTTCTTTAAAGGGTTTGGCGCCGACTTTTTCGCATCGGGTGTGAACATCGACTTTGGCGGCTCGCGGGTGCCATCGGCATCCGCGGGGGGACGTTGCAGCTTGTCTCGAAAGGACTCTCCGGTCTTTTTGCCCTTGTGTTTGTCTACCTGGTCCAGGCGAACGAACCGTCCCGCCACGTAGACTGCGCGATGTTCAGGTTTCGCGATGTCGGGAGGTCCTGCAAAGGGGTCATCGATCCCCATCTTTTTCCAGAGTCGGGCGGAGGACCCGGCGGGCCGTCGCGCCAAACGCCAACTCAACCGCTTTAACGTCTCCGCCCAAAGCCCAATATGCTCCTTCACTTCCTTGTAACGCACCAGATCTTTGGCGCGCATTTCCTCGGGATCAGGTCGGGAGGACGGATTGGACATCGGACCGCTTGCGAAGGGGGTGTCCTCCACTTTAGTGGAAAGGCGATGGGAGGCGCAATGGACGCGTGGGAGATCCTGAAGGCTCGCGGTTTCATTCAACAGCACACGGATGAGGCCGAATTGCGCGCGGCGCTGGCGGGCAAGGTTACCTACTATGTGGGCTTCGATCCGACCGCGGATTCGCTCCATGTGGGGCATTTGATCCCCGTCATGGCGATGGCGTGGCTGCAGCGGTGCGGGCATCGTCCGATCGCGGTCGTGGGCGGTGGAACGGGAATGGTGGGCGATCCAAGTGGACGAACGGAGCTCCGGCAGTTGTTGACCCCGGAGGTCATCGCTCACAATTTGTCGGTTTACCGGGTGCAATTGGCGCGGTTCTTAAAACTCGACGGCGCCGATGGAATGATTGTCGATAACGCAGATTGGCTGTTAAACCTCAACTATGTCGATTTTCTTCGCGACATCGGACG
>SYKL01000075.1 GCA_005797785.1 Pseudomonadota bacterium
CTCGGTGTCCCGCCGTCTCCGGTGGATCCTGCCTTGCCACCAGGGGTGTTGGTGGTCGCGGGGCCAGCCGACTTTGTGGGTTGGCAGGCGACCACCGAGCTTCCGACGATTGGGGTTCTCGACCGGTCGATGTCCTTGCCCGCGGGGATGCTGGCGGTGGAGTGGCGTGCGCCGTCCGTGGGGGCCACCTTGCCCGAAATTCAGGCGTTGCTCGGCGCTCGCGTGTGCACGGCGGTGTTGTCTGTTCCTGTCGCACACGACTGAGGCCGGTGTATCTGCCGCCGCCGTGATGTAGGATGGCCGTCGTGGAGGTCGAATGCGAAACGTGCTGATGGCGGCGGCCCTGTTGTGGGCTCCGGTGGCGCAGGCGGCGGACGTCTGGATGTGGGGCTTAGGACCCAAGGTTGGAACGGTGGTTCTGCCTGGGCGAATGCCGATCTCTTTCCCGAAAAAAGTAAAGGAGGATGACTATCTGGAGAAGGTGGGCGGCGACATCTCCGTCGGGGTCAACGGGGTGTATTACGCCAATTCGCGTTCACGTCTCGGTGCAACCGCGGGTTTTGACCTTGGAAAGCGGTTTTATGATGCCAATTTTGTGCTGTTGTACAATGTCGCTGTCAGCGCCGATGCCGTGGACTTCCTGTTTGGAGGCGGGGTTGGCGCCGGGTACATGCGTTGGGGTGGGGCAGGGGAGTCCAGACTCGGGGTTTCCTACTTTCCTTTTCGGGCGGAAACGTCAGTTTTGGTCCGCGATCAGTGGCGTGGCTACCAATTGACCGCCTTTTTCAATTTGGATATCCCCTCGTCGCAACGGTACCTCAATGAAGGAGGCCTCGATACGGAGGTTTCGTGGATGGTGTATCCCACGTTTGGCCTCGAATTGTCGGTGATGTTTGGCGATTTCACCCCGCCCAGGCCTCGCAAAAAGTAACAAATTGCCCCACGGAAAGCCGATGGTCGGCTTCTCCTAAGGACAGTGGCTATGTGGGCCCCCAAATCGGGGTGTCCCATGTTCGTGCGTTGGGTGTCGTTCGGGGTATTCGCCGCATTATCCGCATGCGACCGAGGTCAGGTCACTGAGAAAGGCCTCGCAGAGCAGGGGCCCGTCGGTCCGGCCGGCGCCGACGGGCTGCCTGGAGCACCGGGACAGGACGGTGCAAGCGTGCATTGGTTGGGGAGTCTGGACGCCCCCCCGCCGGACCCGGATCTCAACGACGCCTACTACAACACCACCTTGGGTGAATCGTTCATCTGGGATGGCTCCGACTGGCTAACGGTGGCGAAAGATGGAGCTGCAGGGGGAGAAGCGGGCCCTGCAGGCCCGCAGGGTCCGATGGGAGAGGTAGGTCCGATGGGGCCGGCGGGACCTACGGGTCCTGCCGGTCCAACCGGCGCAACGGGACCGACGGGCGCAACGGGAGCCACCGGGCCCACCGGCCCCACCGGCCCCACCGGCCCCACCGGCCCCACCGGCCCCACCGGGGCAACGGGTGCTACCGGTCCCGCAGGTTCGACGGGGCCTGCGGGACCACAGGGTCCAACCGGATCGCCAGGGCCCGCTGGCGATGAATGGGGCGAGGAAGCTGCGACCTTTGCGGGTTTCACCACCGCGACCTACACCGGCCAGCAGGGCGGGCGGGAGGCGATGCACGCCGCCTGCGATGCGCAATATGCCGGCAGCCACTTGTGCCACATCTCCGAATACACCCTTTCGAACTCCACCACCGCACCGCCGACCGCCGGCGCCTGGACCGACACCAGCTGCGGTTTGATGAAGGCCTCGGCCTATGTCAATTCGGGCGTTGGAAACACGGCCTTTGGCCGCTATGCACACGGGAGCAACTACGACAACTGCCAGAACTGGACTTCCGGCAGTTCCTCCCTGGACGGAACCGCCATCGCCACCGATGGCGCTACAACGCCCACCTGCAACACCTCCTTGAAGCTCGCCTGCTGCAGTTCGCCGTACAAAGAGTTCTTTGTCGGCTACACCACCGCGACGACCACCGGAAACATGGCCGGCCGCCACCAAGGCCACGGTATGTGCGGCGCGGCCTTTCCAGGCAGCCACATGTGTCACGCAGTCGAATACCTCCGTTCCGCGCCGATCAGTGCGCCTCCGAGCGGTGGGGCGTGGTTGGATACCAGTGCAGCGGTGATGACCGAAAACGCGGGCACCGTGGTCGACGGAACGTGTGGGAACAGCGATTTTGGGAGGTACGCCAACAAGTCCAACTACGACAATTGCCAGAACTGGACGTCGGGCAGTTCCAGCATGGACGGAACGGCGATCGCGTACAACGGCCTGACTACTCCCACTTGCAGCACCGTTCTACCCGTGGCCTGCTGCGAGTAGTAAAGTAGGTTGACGATCTCCCACCCCAAAGCGAAAAACGCACGGCCCATCGCTGGACCGTGCGCACCGAAGGTGGCCGCGCCCTAGGGCGCGGTAATTGGAGGAGATCCTACTCTTCGGAAGGCAGTTCTTCTTCCACAGGGGGTTCTTCTTCCAGCTTCGGCCGGAAGACCACCTGGGCCAGGACGTTGGAAGGATCGAGGGTCTCGGTCACTTTCACGCCGTAGTCGGAGATCGAATACAGATTGTCGTCGATGGAGACCGAGCGACGAAGATTGGCGTACCAATAGTCGTATGCGCACGGATCGTAGTCTTCGTCGTAGTACGGCGCATCGGAGTCGCCGCCTTCATCGGGTGGAGGCTCGGCGGTGTCGCTGCCATTGTCGGCACCGTCACTGCCCTCGCTGCCCTCGGTCGAGTCCTCTTCTGTGCCTTCTTCGCCTTCTTCGACGATGACTTCGTCCTCGCCGTAGTAGTAGTCGTACAGGCATTCGGAGGCGGCGACAAGATCCGTGTGGTCCACCCGACCGATTTCGGTGAGCGAGCCATTGTCGAGGTCCACAGAGATGGATGAGAGTCCGCTGAAACCGGTGTATTCTCCGGTGTTTTCATCCCAGTCGTAGGTGTACAGCGGGATCGACAGCACATCGTTGTGGTAGGTGAACGCGTGTGAATCCCACAGGGCGTCAGAATATCCCCATTCGTCCGAACCAAACGTCAGCTCATCGAGCATGGTGGGGTTGTCGAGATCGGCGACATCGAAGAGGCGAACCGCCAACCCGCTGATGTTCCCGTCCATGTCGCCGGCCATGCCGACCGCCAACAGGTAATCCTCGCCCACCGGGTGGAGGTAGGAGGAATATCCTGGGATTTCGAGCTCGCCGCGAACCGTCGGGGACGTTGGATCGGAGAGATCGATGGTGAACAGGGGATCGATCTGTTGGAAGGTGACGAGGTACCCCGTGTCTCCCGTGAACCGCGCGGAGTAGATCTGCTCTTCGGGGGCGATTCCGGTGAGCGAGCCGACCACGTTTAGATCGTCGCCATCTTGGCGGAGAACGAACACATTGTTCGCCGGTGCCTCCCCGCTTTGGTTGTCGCTCTCCCAACCCCAGTTCCAGTCGATATCGGTGGTTGCGACGCGAAGATCGTCGTTGTGCTCGCCCATCGAGAATTGGTTCAGCAACCAGCCATCGATGGCGCCGCTCGCCTCGTACACCGTATCTGCGCCATCGAGCGCGAATTTGTGCACGTGGGTGCTCAGGTCAGGCTGCTCGCCATAACCCCACCACCACCAGTAGTTGGCTTGGGCAACGTAAAGACTGGCTTCGGAGGCGTATACGGTCCAGCCGTTTGCGAACAAGCCGGTGGCGCTGACTTCGGGATCGTCTTCGCCGAGTGGGATATTGACGACCGCGAGCACGGAAGGCTGGTTGATCCCTTCATTGTGGAAGAGGTCGGTGCAGCTCAACAGGTTTTCGGCCGCGCCTTCCTCATCCGGAAGATGGCTGGAGAACTTGGGCAAGGTGCGATCGATCGCGTGATCGGCCGCGAAGGATTCCACGTAGGGGCGCAGGATCGCGCGGGCTTGAGCGCGTTTGACCGCCAATTCTTCCGGAGTTTCGTCCCAGGTTCGCTCCGGAAGATTGAGGTCGTTCGCGGCCGTGTCTTCGCCATAATAGTCTTCATAATAGCCGTATGCGCTGTACACCAGCTCCCAAAGTTCGTAAGGGACGTCCGTGTAGTGGTTGTCGACGATGTACATTTGATCGCCGATCTTCCGCGCCGTGCTCATGCTGCCTTGCAGGTCGATCTCGCGGACCACCGTGGGTGCGGTGCGGTCGGAGACGTCGATAAAGGAAACGCGGGTACTACCGTAGTAGTTGTAGTCCGAATCATCGAATACCTGATCGTACATGTACGAGAACACGACCAATTGGTTGCCTTGCAAGAACGCTGACGTCGGGTAGCCGCTGCCGAGGAGTTCGACCGAACCCACTTTCGCGGTTTCGTTGGCTGGGAAGCTCTTGACGATGTCCACCGATCCGCTCGCCTGCACGATGTACAGGAAGTTTCCATCGGTCTTGACGATGTCGGGTTCGTCGACGCCGGCTTCCTGGTTGTTGGTCTCGGAGTAGTCAGATGGACCGGCTGCGTCGTCGCCGTCTTGATCGCCGCTTTCATTGGGAGCTTCGCTGACATCCCCGTCGTCGAGGACCTCCTCTTCGCCATAGTACCCATAGTCCGAATACGCAGAAGCGAGGAGGGTTTCCAGCCAGCTGTCGGACACGGTCTGCTCCAGCTCCTCGCACGACGAGAAGCGCACCAACGAAGCGTCGATGGCGGTTTGCGGGTCGCCGTCGAGCTTCTCAGCCGGAGCGTCCGGCTTGCAGCCAAACAGCGCAATCGCCATAAGTGCGGTAGAACGGTACAATAAACGATGCTTCGACATGAGTCCCCCAGGTGTGTTGCCTAGCGCGAGGGTATCTGCAAGCGCCGTGCCAACTTGAAAGATGAGTTAGAAACGTGAAGCGGGCGTGCAGGTTGCACGGGGCGCACGAAAACCGTGACGCCGGTGTCGCGGTGATCTTAACCGACGGATCGTCGAAAGACGCTACGAATCCCAGACTCACCGAGAATTTGTAGCTAGATTGGGAATAGTGCGATCCGATCACCGACGTGGATGCGCTTGATGTCCGCGTCGACCCGGTGTGTATACCCAAGGGAAGCGCCTGATGGGCTGAAAGCGCCGCTCGGTGACTGCCAGTGACCCGGTGCCGACAGGATCGAAGCCCATCCTCGAAAGGCAGCGGTTGCAGGCTTTTCCCATTCAAAAGTATGGTCGGGGACAAATTCATCCGGGAGAGAATTCCTGTCTGTTGACGTGAACAGGAGTCTCAACCCTCCGACTTCGATACCCAAACTGCACTCCCCACATGTGTCTTCGAGTTCAGCTTTTCCGTAGTTCAATGCTACAGAACCAAGATGGCCGACGGCGAAGTTTGCGACGTCTGAGAATCCGAACGAGGCCAACCAAGCCGCCGAACGACAGGGGAGGTGGGCATGAACAGACGGAGGGAAACGAATAGGCACGCGCTTGTCAAGAAGCAACAAGGTGGCGGGTGAAGGGTCCAGTTGGCTGAACACGACGGCGTCAACTAGGCCGATTTCTGACGGACTCGGCCCCGCATGTCCTGGTGAAAAATCGGGGTTGATAAGTATTTTCTTGCCGCCACTGCGCAGAAGCCATGCGCCATTTCCCAGAACCCACACGGTGTCGTCCGGGAGTTCGACCGCGGTGGTGTCTTCCTCGAGCCAGTGCTTGCTGATGAGGGCGAGAACTACCCTCTTTGCCTCTGGGGACTTTTGGAGAACTTCTGCCAACGCAAGGCCGTGCACTCCAATCGCAAGCCTACCGAGGGCTGTCGAAATCGGGATCAAAGTACTCTTCGTCAGGGCCACTTCGAAGTACGTATGGTCGGGGCCATGGATTCGCAGCGAGGACTCGTTCCATTGAATCTGCTCCTCGGTAAGGGGTATCAGAGGTACGAAGCCGGTGTGAGGCTCCCAGTCCACTACCATCTGGAGGCCCGGTTCATGTTGCAACAGATCGGCAGCCGCCTGTTCAAGCGTGCGTCCAATGTGGAGAATACCCGTTGATCCGGATTCGCGGTTTTCGGTTAGCCCTTGGTGAAGGATCCGATGAGCCAATGCCAAAGGCGCGACGCGGAAAGGCGGCACAAAAGCGGTGGCAGCGAGGAGGGGGCCTGGCGAGGTCGCCCGAGTTTGAGGACCAGACTCGCGCGGTAGGGTGACGTCAACGGGCTTGAACGCCCAATGCAGTGCCACGGACCGCTCCAGTTGTAGGCGTTCGGGAAGTTTCGACGATCCGCGGGGCGAAGTCATGCGCGGCCAGAGGTTTGGGGTTGACACTTGTAACGGTCCGCTGCAACCTCGTTGAATATCCGATGGAGCTTTGTTGGGACAACAATATCGAACACCGGCCCAAGAGAGTTCGGCCGTAGGTTGGAGCCCGGACCGGTACCCTGAGGGTCAGGCCGGCCCTTATGCGCACCTAGGATACTACAATGATGAGTCCAATACCGCGCTACAGGCGGGACTTGGGGTCGCGTCCGGCGAAAACGGAAATTTGATGAGCGCCAACGGCACCGTGGGCACTTGGGGAGAGACCTCTGCGGATGCGCGTGTGGGCGTGAAAGCGGACGCCCAGGTGGTCAAAGGCGGAGGGTTCTCGGAGGAGTATGGGATCGGGGGTGAGGCAGGCCTCGCCGATGCCTCGGCCGAAATGTCCGTGGGCGCCGATGGACTCACCGTCGGTGCGGGGGCAGCGCTTATTGATGGCGCAGTTACCCTTGGGGGCTTTAATGCGGACGATTCGGCGCTCGATTCGCAACTTCGAATCGGTGCGGGTCTGGGCCCGGGGGTTACGGGTCGTGCGCATTGGGGGGATTCGGACGGCGATGGCTATCAGGAACTAGGTTTGGGAGCGGACATACCCTGCGGGTTGTCGTTTGACGTCAAAACGGAGGCGTTGGGCCACGCCTGGGATTGGCTGATGGGTGAGGAGGCGCCCGCTACGGAAGTACCAGCAGTTTCGCCGATTGCCGAGGACGTAGCGCCAATCTTAACGTCGTAAGATCAAGATCTTCCAAAGCAATACATCCGAGCGTCCAATCGGCCGATGCGCCTCCGCCGTGGATCAGGATGGCACCCCCTAGCGCGGTATTTTGCGGTGGTAAGGAACCTTTTTCCGTTGCGATGCGGATCGCATCCCGCTGTTGGGCCGTGATGGCCCCCTCGCCAAAGCCGGCGTTGGCATCTTCGGTATTGGGATAGTGGACCGCAATCGCGCCTTTGTAGGAGGACCACGGCTTGTCTGACGTGTCGTACCAGCCTTCCGGAGTTTTGCGATCCCCTTCGCGTTTTTTGTGCCCCAAAGGCGGATCCCAGGCCAGGGCGATCGGGAAACACGCCGGGACGCCGTTCAGGGTTTGCAGGTGCCCTTGGGCATAAAGGCCCATCACCCGCTCGGATTTCAGCGCTACCAGCGTGTGCGGGGATTGCAAGCGGGGATCGGTGCGATCGGTGGGGAGGGCGTCCACAGTGAGCGGGCATCCCATGTCGGTATCCGTAGGCGTTGTAAGACCGTTATCTGCCGGGGGAGAGACTGAAGGCTGCACCGGCGCGGCGGCACAACTGGCGAGGAGGGTGAACAACCACATTTCCGGCACGACAACGGCCGTTGAAAAAGGTTCCCAGGAAGTTCAGGTCTCGAAAAGTCCGCGTTTGATGCGGATTCGCCGTTCGATGGTTGAAAACAGAAGCCCATCTACCAACATCCCAATCCCGAGCACCACGATCATCCAGGCGAGCAGGTCAGGTGCATCCGAAAGTTCTCGGGCAAAACTCAATCGTGTCCCGATGGAAGGGCGGTCGCTGATGATCACCAACAATTCTCCCGCCATCAGGCTTCGCCAGGCGAAAGCCCATCCCTGCTTCAGTCCCCCGACAAAACCCGGCATAGCAGCGGGAAGATAGACGTGAGCGACAAGGCTCCACCCCCGCGCGCCCAGCATCTTACCGGCACGGATCCACAACGGGGGAATGTGGTCAATGCTGTGCAATAGCCCGTTGGCGATCGACGGAAATGCGCCGAGTACGACCACAAACAGGATGGCGCCTTCGCCAAGTTGGAACAACAGGATCGCCAGCGGGAACCAGATCACCGACGGCATGGACTGCAAGCCCGTCAGCAGCCCCGCAACGGTGGTTCGAAGCAGCCGAAAGCGGAGCATCAATAACGCGCTGGCGACGCCGATTCCGACCGCCATCGCGTAGCCGCTGACCGCGCGCACGAGCGTATAGAAGATTGCCCAATAGAACGCCGGTTCTGTGGCGAGGGTCGCGAGTCGCAGGAAGACCGTCAGCGGGCTCGGAAGCAACCAAACCGGCTTCCAGCCTGACCAAACGACGACCTGCCACAACAGAATCGCGGTAGCCAGTGCGGCGAGCCGAGCCAACCACGGAGAGGGTGTCGAAGAGCTAGCTTGCATCGTCGTTTCCGCGCAGGACGCTGCGCAAAGAGTCGGTGATGGTGCGGGAAAGTTGGGCGACCTCCGGAGCGTCAATTCGCCTTGGGCGAGGCAGTTTTACGGAAAACTCTCCGGCGATCCGCCCGGGATGGCTGGCGAGGACGATCACCCGATCCGCGAGCCGCGCCGCCTCGCGAACGTTGTGGGTGACAAACACGATGGTGAGCCCGGTTTCGCGCCATACCCTCTCGATCTCGTCGTGAAGGCGATCGCGCATCATGGCGTCCAGGGCGGCAAAAGGCTCGTCCATCAACAGTACCCGAGCATCCTGCGCTAAAGCGCGCGCCAAAGCCACTCTTTGTCGCATGCCTCCGGAAAGCTCATGGGGCTGCCGGTGCCCCCAGCCGTCCAAATTCACCATCGCCAACAGCTCTTGGACCCTGGCCTTTTGGGCGGTGGCGCCGAGCCCTTTGCGCGCCAACGGAAATCCGATGTTGTCCGCCACGGACAACCACGGAAACAAGGCCGGATCCTGAAACATCATCGCTGCACCGCCGGCAGGAACCGATACGCTCCCGGAGGTGGGCGGCTCTAAACCGGCGATCAAATGGAGCAGTGTGCTTTTGCCGCAGCCGGAGGCACCGAGCAAACACAGAAACTCGCCGGCTGGCACCTCCAGCGACACGCTCTGCAGGGCGGTGTGCGCTTGTGCGCCTTGTCCATAGGTTTTCTGGACGTGGTCGAGCACCACCGCAGGGGAGATCATGGTCTCCAGAATACGTCGACCGGACCGCAGGTGCAAGTTACCGGTTATTCGTCATCTTTTGCAGCAAGTGTTGTAGGATCGAGGGCGAACGGACGGAGGCGTTCCAGGGCGGAGGCCCAATTTGCGACCGGCCAAAGCGCCAACGGAAGGCCGTCCAGCCGGGGACGTTCCTTCGAAAACACCGAATCGAAGGCCGACCACGGAACCGCGATCATCGCTTTGTCGTCTGGGCGCGCCAGCACCACCACATCCACTTCGGGGATCACCGAGGTATCTGGCCGCCAACGGGTGAAAGTGTACGGGGTCGGGTTGCCATGGGCATCGTCGGGTCCGACAGCGACCTCCACGGACCCCACGCGAAAGGCCTCTCCCAGGTTCCACCGCGAGGCGATCGAGGGAAGGGAGTACAGGTCCTCAATGAGCTCGCCGAGGCCCTCGTAGCAGGCCTGAGCGAAGGCGCAGCGGGTCGCTGAGACCCAGGCATGCGATCCGTCTTGGGGCGCGGGACTCCACGGGATTACCGTGCCTTTGGGATCAATGGAGTAAAGCATAGGGGAAAGGGGGTGTTCCGCCTCGCGCCAGCCCACGGCGGCTAGCCGAACAAGCTCCTGACGCCATTCGGTGCTCCCATCGCCGCCAATGAATAGTGTGGTAGTTTCGGGGATCGCGACCAAGGGCGTACCGGAAACCTTGCCACGAAAAAACGACAACCAACCAGGTAAAAGCAATCGAGAGGCGGCGTCTGGGCCACGAACCTCCCAAATGCCATCGGGACGACGTTCAATCCCTTCGGTGGGAGACTGATTCGCATACGCTTGAGAAAACGCCAGAGATTCGGATGCAGCCCACTGGGGGAGGCGGCTCACCGGAACGAATTTGCGGAGCAGCTCCCGATCGACCACCAACAACTGGTGCAGAAACGGCAGAAACTCCCGGCGAACTACCGCCTTGTCCGGGTTTATCGCCGCTGCGCGCCAGACGGCTTGGGGAGCCACCACCGGCCGAAGCACCGCCCTGAGCAGAGAACGGGCTTCCGACCACGTGTTTGGGATTTCATCCACTGGTGGGCGGCTCCTCTTTGGGAAGGGCGGCGATTTTTTCTGGAACGAGGACCACTTCCTTGAACAGCTCGACGATTTGTTCGCGGCCGCCGAAGCCAACGACTTTGCCGACCAGGCTTCCTTGGTAGAGGATGGCGAGCATCGGGATGCTCTGCACCTCGAAGGCTTGGGCGATCTCCTGTTGTTCGTCGACGTTGACCTTTACCACCTTGACTTTGCCATGATATGTGCCCGCCAGTTCCTCAAGGATCGGCGTTAATGCCCGACAGGGGCCGCACCACGGTGCCCAGAGATCGACAACGATCGGCAGGCTCTCATTCATGATTTCCTGGTCCCAGGTTTCGCGGGAAACAGCTGCAATATGCGCGCTCAATCGGCCTCCGGTACGGCTTCAGGGCCGCAGTTTTCATGGTCGGTCAATGCGCGGGTGGGGTCAAGTTGCCGCGGTCTTGGCTGTCGGTTGCGGAACCCCAGAACCCGACCTAGAACCTCGGTTTGTTCGCGGCGGAGTGCTGTTTCCTGGCCCTGAATTTGTGGAGCACGCGTGGGCACCCGGCGGGACTTTCGAGCGCGGCGGACGAAGTTGGTCGGCTCCCGACAAAGCGGACTGCGTCCCGCTGTTTTCCGTTCCTCTTGGGGATGTTTCGTCGATCGTGTTTCGCGGCGGCGAACCGCCCGATACCACCATGGCCTTTTCACCGGATGGGAGAAAATTGGCGATCGGCGCCTATACCGGCGAAGTGGTGATTGTGGACGCGTGGACGGGCGCCGAGCGGACGCGACGGTCGTTTCCGGAAGCGCTGATAAAAAGAGTATTATGGTCCGGTGATGGCGCGACGCTTTATGTCGGGGAGCAATCCGCTGAGGCGCGGCTGTTGGCTCTGGATGCCGAAACACTGGCGTATCGATGGGTGGTTTCACTGGCGGAAGTGGTGGGGCGTTCGCCGCCGCCCGCGGGAGACGATCTATATGGAGTGTACTCTCTTCCTGGAATATTTGGATTGGATGGGTTGGAGAACGGCGATCTGTTGGTCACCGCGGCTCACGGGTGGACCTCGGGCGACGGGCGAAAAAATGCCTCGACGATCGTCCGCTATTCATCGGAGGGAGTGCGGCTCGCGGGCTGGCCTGAGCAGGGAGCCATCGACGGAACGCTGCTTCATCCGAGCATGAGCGGCGATCGTATCGCGGTCCAAGTGGGCCGATCCGCGGACGGGCCTCCGCCGGCCGATCTGCCGGTCGGCGGTGTGGTGGTGCTCGATTCCCAATTGAAAATGGACCGAACACGGAAGTTAGATCCTCTCTTGCCGTGGTTTCCGACCGTGTTCGTCTGGGAGGCGTTCGACTTCGATGGGGAGCGCCTGCTGGTGGGCACGGGCGACGGGCGAGTGATGCTGTTTCATGGGGAGGAATCGGTCACGGTTCCACTCGGGACGCCTCTTTCCCCGGACGGGGTTCCATTGGCGGCGTCGGTGGGATTTGGTCGGTTGGCAGGGGAGGGCGCGCTGGTGGTCACCGCTTCCACCAGTGTTCCCTACGGGGCCGCAGATCCTTCGTGGCGCCCCCCAGCGCCCCATCCAAACGCGAACGCATTGTGGTTCTATGGGTTTGACGGGGAACTTCGCTGGACATGGCGCGGCCCGCACGAGATCCAAGGCGTGACCCTCTCGCCGGACGGGAAGGAAGCGGTGGTCGGATCAGGACCCAGAATATCGGATCGACGCTCCGATTTGTTTGGTGCGTTGGTGTTTCGGGTCGCCGGCGATGGGAGCGGCGATGAGCGTTTGGAGTGCTTCTGTTCGACAGCTTCGCCCGTATTTTTCAGACAAGCCTGGGCGAAGGACGGGCGGTTTGCGGTGAGCGAACACCCCTACCGCGACGGGGAACAGGTGCGCGGCAGCTACCAGGTTACGGTATTTCGGTGATTCTGGCGATGCTTTGGGGATGTATCGCTCCGCCGGCGGAGATCGGCGCGGAGGCGATCCCCGCGGGCGTGGAGATCAGCGCGACCGCGCCTTTTTCTGAGGTGGAGATCCGTTCCGGCGACCGGGTGATTCAGCGGCAACGGTGGGCGCAGCCGGTGCGGGATGGGTGGGTATCTTTCGGATGGACGGGTCCAGTGGAGGTTCGCGCGAGGTTTTCGGATGCATGGTCCGGATCCATCGCGGTGACTCCGCCGAAAGCCGAAGCGATCCACTGGGCGATCGCGGCGCCTTATGGGCAGGAACCTCAACCGTTGCCGGACCGGGGGGAGGTTCGCCTGTCGACGACCGGATCGATCGCTCTCATTGGAACGGCAGTTTCTCCTGGTGAGAAGGCGGTGACGGTCGACGGGGAACCGCGGAACCTTCGATGGACGGCCGTTGGTGAACCTCAGATTGTCTGGGTGAAAGACTATCAAAAGCCGGTGGTGGTGGCGGTCGAAGGAGAGGAACGCTGGAGGCTGATCCCCGACGCCCGCACGTTGGAGGCGGTCAGGCGGGATGTGGAGGTGTTGGAGACGGTGTTTCCGGCGGATGTGGCCGGTTCGCGCGACGCTTCGTTGTCTCCGGATCGCGTGTCATTGCCGTCGTCGGGGTGGGGGCGATGGATGCGAAGGATGGGACTTGGATTTCGCCCGTCGGATGCGCAGGCCCCCTGGGCGTTCGAAGGGGTGCGTCTCGCGAATCACGGTGAGCAACCGGTTACTTTGGTGGTGCAAGGCAGAGTGCTGGTAGATGGTCACGCCGC
Organism: Pseudomonadota bacterium; assembly: GCA_005797785.1. GTDB lineage: Bacteria > Myxococcota_A > UBA796 > UBA796 > SYKL01. The sequence continues at coordinate 12,967 of SYKL01000075.1, forward strand.
TTTACCATTCATGCCGAGGTTGCGGGCATCGGAAGCTCAATTGGATGCCGTCTCCGTCTTGGTTCGGATTCCCGCCGGCGGCGAAGGAGTGGCGGTTCTACCGGTGTTTGTGGACCGCGAGGGGGCGGTTGCCGGGGCGGTGAACCGAGAGGTGGAGATTCGGCGGTTGGGGGACACCGAAGCTTTGCAGGTGGTACGACGCGATTGGATCGTTCAGCGGGGCAGCGGGGTAGCGGCCGCCGGGTTATGGATGGCGTTGGCGGCGATGTTTTCGGGAGCGGTGCTCGTCTTGGCACGGCTTGAGCGGTGGCTGACCGAGCTGCCGACATCGGTACTGGCGACGATCGCCTTATTTTCAACGGTGCAATTGGCGATTGGTGTGACCGCTCAGTTGGTCGCCAC
>SYKL01000076.1 GCA_005797785.1 Pseudomonadota bacterium
CGAGGCCCGCGCCGGCCGCGTGCACATCCTCGATGAGATGGGCAAAGCGATTGAGAAGCCCCGCGCGGATCTTTCGCAGTACGCTCCTCGCATTACCACCCTCCACATCAAGACCGAAAAGATCAAGGATCTGATCGGCCCAGGTGGCAAGGTCATCCGCGGTATTCAGGAGACCTGCGGCGTGAAAGTGTCCGTCAACGACACCGGCCGCGTCGATGTGGCTTCCAGCGATCCGGTCAAGACCGAGAAAGCGATCGCCATGATCCGCGAAATTACCCAGGAAGCCGAGATTGGCGCCCTGTACGTCGGAGTAGTTAAGCGGATTGTCGATTTCGGTGCGTTCGTCGAAATCTTCCCTGGAACCGATGGTCTCGTGCACATCAGCGAGCTCGCTCGTGAGCGCGTGGAAAAGGTCACCGATGTCGTCCACGAAGGCGACGAAGTGCTGGTGCGCGTGATCGACATCGATCGCGCCGGCAAGATCCGCTTGTCCCGCAAGGATGCGCTCGGCTAGTCATGAGCGTTTCGGTGCGCATCGTTCGCCTTCCCCAGGAACATGGGGAGGATCTTCCGCTTCCGGCCTATGAATCGGCTGGGGCGGCGGGATGCGATCTGCGCGCCGCCGTAGCAGGACCGCTCACTCTCCACCCAGGAGAGCGGGCGTTGATCCCGACGGGTTTGGCGATCGCCTTGCCCGAGGGGTTTGAGGCGCAGATCCGACCGCGCTCGGGTCTCGCGGTAAAGTTTGGGATCACCGTTCTCAATTCGCCAGGTACCATCGACTCGGACTACCGTGGCGAGATTCGAGTGCCGCTGATCAACCACGGTCGGGAGCCATTTTTGATTGAGCGTGGCGATCGAATCGCACAGATGGTGATCGCGCCGGTGGTGCAGGTGGGCTGGTCCCTTGTGGGTTCTCTGGACGAAACCGACAGGGGAACGCAGGGTTTCGGCTCGACTGGCCGTTGAATCCGTCGGCGGACCCGATCCGGGCCAAGCTCGAAAAAATCACCTCCGTTTACAACTCTTGTGTTTCGGGACACTGGGTTCCATGACACAGTGGGTTCGCTCGGGGCGGGGAGTTCAGATGTCCAGGTTGCTGTGGTTGTTGCCTCTGTTGGTGGGTTGCCCATCCGAATACCAGCAAGGCGTGGTTCCCGGTGGCGGCGATGTTCCAGGCGACACGGATACGGACGGTGACGATCCGGGAAACCCGGACATTCCCGACGAAGTGCCTACCGGTGGCCTCCGCGGCGTGGTTTGCGAGGATGAGTTCTCCTACCTTGAGGGTGCAAAAGTCTCCGTGGAGCACGAGTTTGGCGTGTCGGTCGACTACACCGACGCCAATGGCGAGTTCTTCATCGCCGAGCTTCCGGCGGGCACCCACGTGGTGGTTATCGAAAAGGGAGATTTCCACGAGCAGATTACCGTGGTGATCACCGCAAATGAAGTCATGGAATTGGCCAGCGACGAATGCGTTCAGGATGAATGTACGCCGGAAGTGCCATGCATCGGCCTTGCCGAAGCGGTGGATCGCCACGCGGTGATCATGACCACAGAGTCTGAAGGTCTGTTGTTTGAAAATGTGAGCAGCCAATACGCCATTTGTATGGACGAATGGTACGTTCTGATTGGCGAAGGCACTCAGGATGCCGCGGCCGGTGAACTCGACACTACGCGTCTAGAACCGGGGGACGAGTTCTCTTATCCGTATGGTGCTGACGTCTACTCCGACTTTGCATTCTCGAACGACGCTTGGTGGTGCGTGGAGGAGACCCAGGTCACGGTCGTTGGGGGCGCATACACCTACAATGGTTCGCTTGTTCCGGAGCCGCTGTTCGACTACATCCACGATCGATCCGATGTGGACGACGACGGGGTCGAAGATCACGAGGACATGGAAGAACTGTCCTACGTGACCCAATATCGGATTTGGGAACGACTGAACGATCACCCCACGATCCTGGTGGGAAGGGATAAAAATCTCGTAGAGATCGTTGGCGAGGACAGCGCGACCGTGATCATCGAGGTCACCAATATCGGAAAAGCCGAGGGAGAGGCGTCGGTATACGAAACGGTGCCGGCGGGTTTCATCGGCGAGGAATTCTCACCCGCGCCGGTGTCGAGCCAAGAGAATGGTGATGGCTCCATTACCTACCGGTGGGAAGTGGCGCTGGAAGCGGCGATTCCTGGTTCAACCGCCGACCAGACTTGGTATGATCAAGCGTTTATCGCGTACGCCATTCGCGCCGGGGAAGACGCTTGCGAAGGGCGTTGTGTCGCCGAGCGTCTGCAGTCCGATTGGTTGGACGATGATGGCGCACCCTGGACCTCGGAAAGCGAGCCTTTGATCATTGAGCATTGTTCCGAGGCAGAGTGACCGAAGGGCGCCGATCCGGAGTGCGAGCGGATCGGTGTTTTTTGCGTGCTAAGAGCTAAAATCTACGGAGGGAGATCCGAGAAGGCGGCGCAGGAGTACCGGTGTCGCTGATTGTCAATACCAACGTTCAAGCGATGAATTCGCTGAACCGGTTGGGTAACACCAACTACCAGCTCGGAAAGGTGTTTGAGCGCCTTTCCTCAGGCCTTCGGATCAATCGCGCGGCGGACGATGCTGCCGGACTCGGTATGGCGGAGTCGTTCGACGCCGAGTATCGCGGCATGCGGCAGGCATTGAGGAATTCCAACGATGGAATTTCGGTGGTTCAAGTCGCCGAAGGTGCGTACAACGAAATCGCGAACATCCTAAAACGGCTGAAGGAATTGGCGGTTCAGGCCTCCTCCGAGACGTTGGGCAGCACCGAGCGTGTGTACATCGAAAGCGAAAACCACGCGATCACCGAGGAGATGACCCGTATCGGCGATGTGACCGAGTTCAACGGGGTGAGCCTGTTGGGTGGGGCGGTGTCGGCGCTTTCGGTTCAAGTGGGCGCCTCCGCATCGCTCAATGATCGAATTTCCATCGAGCTTACGGACTGGTCAAGTGACGCTGTAAAAGTGAAGTTGCAGGGCGCGGGTCTTGACATTGACCTGTCGACGGCAAGCTCTGCCCAGACGTCGTTGGTGGCGATCGATTTCCTTTTGGCGTCCGTCAACTCCGATCGGTCGCAGCTCGGCGCCGTGCAAAACCGGTTGGAATCCACCCTTCGGAACATCTCCACCTACACCGAGAACATCGCGGCAGCGAAGTCCCGAATATTGGATGCGGATTTCGCTTATGAGACGGCGCAGCTCGCGAAGTACCAGATCCTCCAGGAGTCGGGCGTCGCGATCCTTGGGCAAGCGAATCTTATCAGTGAAGCGGCGTTGAACCTGCTGGAGTAGTGTCGTAAAATTCCCTGAAATCCTCGCCGTTTGATCCGAAGCGCGGGGGGGGATTCTGATGTCACTGGTGGTCAATACGAACCTGCAGGCGATGAACTCCCTCAATCGTTTGGGTCAGACCAACCAAACGTTGGGTAAGGTTTTTGAGCGGTTGTCGTCGGGCCTCCGGATCAATCGCGCGGCGGACGATGCGGCCGGGCTGGGGATGGCCGAGTCGTTTGACGCCGAATATCGCGGCATGCGCCAAGCCGGCCGAAACGCCAATGATGCCATATCGATGGTGCAAGTTGCAGAAGGCGCGTACAACGAGATCGCGAACATTCTGAAGCGCGTCAAGGAATTGGCGGTTCAATCGTCGTCGGAGACATTGGGCTCTGTGGAACGAGGGTTTGTAGAGGATGAGAAGCAAGCTCTTACAAGGGAAATGACTCGTATTGCCGACGTCACCGAATTCAACGGGGTCAGCCTTCTCGGCGGGGCCGTGTCGGCTGTGTCGGTTCAGATTGGAGCTTCGGCTGCCGCGAACGATCGAATCTCGATCGAACTTACGGATTGGTCACGTCAGACGTTGAAGTCCAACTTGCTGGCGCTCGGCATGGACATGGATCTCACCTCTGCGAGCAGTGCCCAGGCTGCCCTGGCGACGGTGGACCTCTTGTTGGCCTCGGTCAATGCCGATCGATCCCAATTAGGAGCGATCACCAACCGGCTAGAGTCGGCGATACGCAACATCTCCACGTACACCGAGAACATTGCCGCAGCGAAGTCTCGAATTTTGGACGCTGACTTTGCGTACGAAACCGCCCAGTTGGCAAAATACCAGATTCTGCAGCAATCGGGTGTCGCCGTTCTGGGGCAGGCGAATGCGGTCAATCAGGCGGCGTTGCGCTTGCTCGGTTAGGTCGGATAGTAAATCCGGTTTACTATCGCCCGCAAATCTTGGTGCGTGCCCCGCGGGGTCAACGGCCAAGAGTCGGCCTGGAGATTCTTGGCCAGGCCAATCGGATCAATGAGGCGCCGTTGAACCTGCTGGAGTCGTGTTGTAAAGTTCCCTGAAATCCTCGCCGTTTGATCCGAAGCGCGGGGGGGGATTCTGATGTCACTGGTGGTCAATACGAACCTGCAGGCGATGAACTCCCTCAATCGTTTGGGGCAGACGAACCACCAATTGAGCAAGGTTTTTGAGCGGCTGTCGTCCGGCCTGCGGATCAACCGCGCAGCCGACGACGCCGCCGGGCTCGGCATGGCGGAGTCCTTCGACGCCGAATACCGAAGCATGCGCCAAGCCGGCCGAAACGCCAATGATGCGATTTCGATGGTTCAGGTTGCAGAAGGCGCGTTCAACGAAGTTGCGAACATCCTGAAACGGATCAAGGAGCTGGCGGTTCAATCGGCGTCGGAGACGTTGGGCTCGGTGGAGCGTAGCTTTGTTGGCGACGAAAAAGACGCTCTGCTGAGGGAGATGAACCGAATCTTCTTGGTGACCGAATTCAACGGCGTAAGCCTCTTGGCAGGAGCCGCATCTGCGATTTCGGTTCAGGTGGGAGCTTCGGCGTCGGCGAACGATCGGATGTCGATAGACCTGACCGATTGGACACCGCAGACGCTCAGGAACAACTTGACTGCGCTTGGGATGAACTTCAACTTGTCCACGGCGAGTGGGGCTCAGGCGATGCTGGCGACCGTGGATCTCGTGTTGGCGTCGGTAAACGCCGACCGGTCGAAGCTCGGGGCCGTTACCAACCGGCTGGAGTCGGCGATACGCAACATCTCGACGTACACCGAGAACATTGCCGCCGCGAAGTCTCGAATCTTAGATGCTGATTTTGCGTACGAAACCGCCCAGATGGCAAAATACCAAATTCTGCAGCAGTCGGGAGTCGCCGTTTTGGGGCAGGCGAACGCGGTAAATTAAGCCGCTTTGCGGCTTCTCGGATAGCTGATAGTAAATTTGGTTTACTATCGCCCGCAAATCTTGGTGCGGGCGCTGCGCTTGGTTAACAGGGAGGTTCGACTCTTAGGAGCCAACGGCCCATGTTCGACGTCCTCTCCCGCGGATTCAAAAGCGCACGCCTGAAACTTCAGGGCAAGGCCCAACTAAACGAAGAGAACCTGTCGGAAGCACTTAGGGAGGTTCGTACGTCGCTTTTACAGGCCGACGTGGAGCTCGGCGTCGTCAAGGGCTTCATCGAGCGTGTGAAGGAAAAGTCCCTCGGCGAAATCGTACCGTTAAAGGCGCCGAACGGTGCTGTGCTGCCTGTTACGCCCCAGGATTGGTTCATCAAGAATTGTTACGACCAGCTCGTCGAGCTCATGGGTCCGGTAGATACTTCGCTGGATTTGGACGGAAATCCTGCGGTGATCATGATGGTGGGCCTGCAGGGCTATGGAAAGACGACCACTTCTGGAAAGCTCGCGAAGAAGCTGAAGGATGAAGGCAAGAAGCCGATGTTGGTCGCCGCCGACATCTATCGTCCGGCGGCCGTTGAGCAATTGATGGTGCTCGGTCGCAAGCTTTCGGTGCCAGTGTTTTCGATCAAGGGCATGGACCCGGTGGCGCTTGCGAAGAATGCGGTGATTCAAGCGCGCAATGTCGGCCGGGATGTGGTGATCATTGACACCGCTGGCCGATTGGCGATCGATGAGACCCTGATGATGGAATTGGAGAAGATCAAAGAGGAAACTCGCCCGAAGAACATCCTGTTTGTTTGCGACGCGATGATCGGTCAGGACGCTGTTCGGACTGCGGCTGAATTCGATCGACGCCTCTCCTTTACCGGCTTTGTGCTTACGAAATTGGATGGTGATGCGCGAGGCGGTGCAGCGCTGTCGATCAAGTCGGTTACGGGCAAGCCGGTAAAGTTCCTGGGTCAAGGGGAGCAACTCGACAAGTTGGAGGAGTTTCGCCCGGAGGGCTTGGCGCAGCGAATCCTCGGATTTGGTGACGTCGTCGGGTTGATGCAGGACTTTGAGCGCCATGTCGACAAGGACTCGGCGGAGGCAGACGCGGAGAAAATCCTCAAAGGCCAGTTCAGTTATGACGATTTCGTGAATCAGTTGCGGACGGTCCGGAAGATGGGCTCCCTCCGCGATCTGATGGCGAAGCTCCCGTTCTTTGGCGACATGATCGACCAACTGCCCGCGGAAGCGCTGGACGATAGCCAGTTGGATGCCACCTTGGCGATCATCTCGTCGATGACTGTTCAGGAGCGACGAAACCCCGATCTGATGAACAAAGGCCGGTTCCGGCGCATTGCGCTGGGATCGGGCCGCGCGGAAAAGGACATTCAGGAGCTTCACGAGCGGTTTTTGCAGGCCCGGGAAATGATGAAAGGGCTGGGCTCGATGATGGGAAATCCCGCCCAGATGATGAAAATGCAGCAACAAATGGCGAAGATGCAGGGTGGCGGTATGCCGGGGATGTTTGGCGCTCAGAAAAAGGCCAAACCTGAAATGTCCGTCCAGGAGAAGTTGGAGAAGCGAAAGCGCCAAAAAGAAGCACGCAAATCACACAAGCGGTAACATAGTCTGTGGGCCGGGTCGTCATCGCTGGATCCACACAAACGTGATACATTGGCCGGCCGCGGGGGTACCGGATGTCCGTAGCCGGAATGGAAAACGCTGTTGCCTTTGTGAACGCCTTTCTGGCAGACGAGTTTGCTGCCCAAAAGTCGGTGAGTTTCGAGCGAAACTACGACTTGGTCACGGACAAAGTCCGGAAGGTCGACGCCTATTTTCGGCTGGCGAGTGGGATCTCGTCCGGGATCGGTCGCCCGAAGTTTTTGCCTGAGACGATGCTCAACCGGTTGCGAAATCAAGGCGATCGGATGGAGCAACGCCGCCTGTTTGTGATGGTTCAGCATGAACAGCCGGACATGGGCCGCCTGTTTCGATGTGTGTTGAGCGGCGGCACTATCGGTGCAAACGACAATTTCGCCGAGTCGTTGTGGCTTGGGAATTTGGGCGATGGCCTGCAGATTTTGACCCGATTGGCGGTGTGCGTCACTTGCAACAGCACCGGGCTCCACCGCGGCGAAAAGTGCCCGGATTGTGGTGCTTCGGGGTGGTTGCACCGCGGTGGCGTACGAATTCCGGATCCGGGCCGGCTTTCTGAGGTTGGCCGATTTATCGCGCCCGTGGATCCGGTTCAAAAAGAGATCTATGACGCGATGGGCGAGGTTGCTCCCTCCTGAACGCCGCGTGAGCGTGCACGTGCGAGAGTGGAATGCGTACCTTGGTGATCGGTGACGTTCATGGCTGCAGCGCCTAGTTTCGCGACCTGCTGCAAAAGACGGCGCCCGATCGGGTTGTCATGGTGGGCGATCTGTTTACGAAAGGGCCCGACCCAGTGGGGGTTTGGAGGACCGTCGTCGAGTGTGGGGCCGTGGGGGTGCTCGGCAACCATGACGACCGGCTGTTGGCGGCGCTGGATGGCGCACGGCCAGAGGACAAAGCGGCATTTCGCGTGATCGCCGAGTTGAATGCTGCGGCCCCCGAGTGGGAGCATTGGGTTCGTGACCTGCCGCTGTTTCGGGATGAAGCGGGCTTTGTTGTGGTTCATGCGAGCCTGCACTCGTTGGGGCGTTCAGCGACCACCCGCGACATGGCGCTCTATTGGCGGCGTTGGCCCGATGATGCGCCGGACGCCCCTCGGTGGCACACCGTCTATACCGGCGCGGAATCGGTCATTTTTGGGCATGATGCCATGGGTGGGTTGGTGAGGAGGGAAAAGAAGGGTCGTCCCTGGCTGATTGGCCTGGACACCGGATGTGTGTATGGGGGGCAGTTGACGGGCTATTGCCCGGAGCTGGACACCTATGCCCAGGTGCCCGCGCGGAAGGAATATCGTTCCATACGTTGATTTTGGTGACGCGACGAGTCCGGAGGAGAGCCAATGTTTGTTTTTCGTGGCGCAAACGCCGTTTTGACAGGGGCTTCCAGGGGCATTGGTCCTTACCTGGCGAGAAGACTGGCCGCCGAGGGCGTGAACCTGACGTTGGTGGCGCGGGATCGGGCTGCGCTGGAAAAGCTGGCGTCAGAGCTGACCGGGATTGAAACTCGGGTGGTGGCGGTGGATCTCTCGGATCCAGCGTCGATAGCGGTGATCGAGGCGGAGGCCCTGGGGCCGGTCGACCTGTTGGTGAACAACGCCGGAGTCGAGACGTTCTCCCATTTTGAGCGCTTTCCTCCCGAGGAGATCCAGCGTGCCGTGGCGGTGAACCTGACCACACCGATGCTGCTGACCCGAGCGTTCTTGCCCGGGATGTTGGAGAGAAAGCGAGGATATATCGTCAATATGTCCTCGTTGGCGGGGGTGATAGGTAGCGCCTACACCGAGGTGTACAACGCCACCAAACATGGATTGGTTGGGTTTACTCGAGGTTTACGCTCGTCGTTGGCGGATTCCGAAGTGGGCGCGACCGTGTTGTGCCCGGGTTTTGTGTCGGATGTGGGCATGTACGTCAACATGAAGGCGGAAGCCGAGAAATTCGCACCGAAAACGGTGGGCACGGTGACTCCGCAAGCGGTGGCGGAGGCGATGATTCGGGCCATTCAGAATGATGAACCTGATGTATTGATTGCGGGCGGACCGCCGTTGCGGCCGATCTTGGCCCTGCAAACGCTGACACCCAAACTGGCGGAGTGGATCGCCAAAAAGCTTGGAACGAACGACGTCATGGCGCCGGTGGCGGACAGTCGTCACAAATAGTCAACTGGTTGACTGTTTTTCTCCGACGACCACCACATTGGTGGCTGGCCAAGGGATATGTTCGCCATTAATTGAGGTCAGTCGTACCTTTCCGTCGTACCGGTTCTGGAGGATCCACGGGTTATGCCGCGCTTGCACCGCGAGGGGCTTGAGCCCGGCCTCCGCCAGGACCGATGGCCATTCCAGCGCGGAGAAGGTGCCAAACTCTTCATGAACCTCGATGTGCCAATTGCGAAGGTAGTCCTTTTTGCAGAGGAACTCGTTGGCGAGGTGGGCGGAAAGCTCGATTTGCCCATCGGAAAGCCGCCGCCAAGCGGCGCCTTCACCGTGTTTGAATTCCGACGCAAAGCGCTCGAAAATCGACTCCAATCCGGGTTCGAGGAGTTCCATTCGCCAGGTTCCTGGCCCTGGAGAAACCCCATCGCGGATCCACACCCTTCCGCCGGGACGCAGTTCGGAGGCCGCCGATCGCAAGGCATGTCGGACCCGGTCCCGGTTGTAGGCGGAATAGGTGTAGATCTCATGCACGACCGACGAAAAAAGGACCATGGATGCGGAGTTGGGCGGAAGTTGCGCCTGGGCGACGTCCGCTTGGATCCAATCGGCGCCCCGATGGAGGACGGCGCATTGGCGAAGGAATTCCTCGGACAGGTCAACACCCACCAAGTGCGTCGCCGGAAAGCGGTGGGCAATAGCCTGCAATAGCCGCCCGGTGCCGCAACCTTTGTCCACCACGGTTCCTTCGATGAACCAGGGCCAAAGATCTTCCAGTTTGGAGGCGAGAGAAGCATCCATCTGAGCGCCGTACGAGGAGAAGTCTCGCCCCTGCGCCAGCTCGCTCATGCCTGCAGCCAGCCCATGGCTTCCTCGACGCCAGGACGAAAGCCGAGTTCTTCTGCCCGCGCTCGCAAGGCCCGCCAGCGCGCTTTGGCGAGGGTGATGTCGCCCACCGCTTCCAGCCGCCGCGCATCGAGCTCCAGCGCGGAAATGTAGACCTCTGCGGAGAGGCATTCTGCTGCTTTTTTCTGAAGTTTCTTCCACTCGGCGGGATCTGTGGGGTGCAGGGTGGCCTGGAGGAGGGAGGCGTGGAGTTGGAGCTCGCTAAAACCGAACTCGGTGGAAGAATCTAAGGCGCGCTGGGTGTTTTGCTCGGCTTGGTCGAGATCGCCCGCAGCATGCGCCGCTCTCGCCCGCTCCACCAGCCATGACACGTGCCCGTAGGTGTTTTCCTTGGGCGCTCCCACCTGCATGGCGCGCCAAGTGTCGCCGCGAACCCGCCACCACCGCACTTCGACCGAGGGCGTTTCGGGGTCTTTTCGGTTTTGAAGGTTGCTCAAGGCCACCGATGCATCGCTGGCATCCGCCCGCAGGATGGCGATTTGAAGCGCGATCCTCATGGCGCGTTCCATGAGGTATTCGAGTCCCAACGCGCGAATTTTTCGGATGGCGTCGTCCAGAAGGTGGCGGGCTCCGGCGGCGTCCGCGCGCTCGGCGCGCAGATTGGCCAGTTCGAGTGCGGTTTCAACGCCCAGTACCAAGTCACTGGTGGCGTGAAATGCCTCACGCGCGCTGCGCATTTGGTGTTCGGCCTCTCGGCGCTTCCCAAGGACTCGTAGGACCTGGCCGAGCCGAGCGGCAGCGAACGCGGCGCCTCGCACATAGCCGCTGTACGATGCGCGCCGAAGGTTGTCCTGGAGCAGTTTGCGGGCGGGCTGAAATTCATTTCGGGCGAAGTGCCAGTCGGCCTGCCAGTTGGCCACCTGGACCTCCAGGCGGGGTTCGGGGTGGGCGGCCAACAACTCGCGTGCGCGTTGCAGTTGCGGTGCCACTTCGTCGAGCTGTGCCAGCAGAAAACGGGCGTGAGTGGCGGCAAGAAGGGCTCGGATCGCTCCCTGCGGCGAGGGATTCTGACTTGGGGAGGCGAGGCGCAACAGTGTGACAAGCGCAGGCCGTACTTCTCCCGCGCGAAGGCGATATTCGGCGCGGAGCACGCGCGCGAGATTTTCTTGCAGGGGACCCTGAGCGAGCGCTTCACAGCGATCGACCAGCTCAATTTTGGGGAGACCGGGTTCGGTACGGAGCGCTGTGCTCGCTTGGCAGTAGGCCAGGTCGAATTGTACTGCTTCCGCCTCCATTCCCGTGTCGACCGGCAGGTGCGACAGCACCAAAAGCCACCGACGCGCGTCGGCGTACAACCCCATCCCCTCGGCGCGGCACGCCGAGCGCGCCGCCGGCAACCAGGCGCCACGGGGATCGCCCGCGCGGAGGCGCAATGCCGCGATGTCCGCGGGGTTGACCTCTACACCCAGGCTGGCGGTCCACGCCGCCTCCAGGGCGCGCGCAGCACCACGAACGTCCTTGAGCCGGGATTCGGCCGCCCGTTGTGCGAACTCGCCGCTCAGGATGATCTCTTGGGATCCCTCCTGGCGGTCGAGCCAGGGGCTGTCCAACGGAATGAGAGGGGAGACCTGCGCAAAGACCGGGTGTGGGATCGGCCCGTCGCGTACCACCAAAGGACACAGCTGATCGTCGGGTGGGATCCAAGATTCGCGGCGCCATTCGGCGAGGTTGGCGAGGCCAACTTCAACCGCTTCCTGGGGGCGGCTGGCGGTGCGGGTGGGGTGCGGACCGTTAGGGCACAGCGCCGAGGAAATTTGTTTGGCTTGTTCCTTTGTAATGGCTGGTGGGGTCACCCAGCCGGCGCCCCCTGCGCGCAATTGGTCAATCACTTGACGAGATAGCCGCGATGCCCAACGGGGCTCGTGAATCAGCAGCAGACCGAGCCGCGGACCGGCAATGGGCGCCAGCGCCTGAACGACCGTGGCGGTCAGGGGGTCGACCTGCTCGAATTGGCGAAACACAATGACCAACGCCCGGTGTTGCGAGATACGATCGAGGCATCGAACCACCGCCTGAGCGAGTTCTTCGACCGGAGGGGTACCGTTGCCCGACGGGCTGGATGCCGCGTCGATGGATGGCCACATTCTTCGAAGAAGGTCGCCATCTTCCCGCAGTACTTCTCGCCGCCACTTTTCGTCGTCGTTGCCCAACAACGCCGTTTGGAAGATCTCCAGGATGGGCTGACCGACTCCATCCAGATGGCAGGCCACCTGAACCGGGGTGATCCCTTGCATAACGGCGTGCCGAAACACCTGTTCCGCGGCTCTCCTTCGGCCGGATCCGGCGTGCCCTTCCAAGATGTAGGTGGGCGGGTGAGAGGTGTTTCCGATCGTGCCTTCCAAAGGAAGCCACCAATCGCCCGTATCGATGTTGGGTGGGATCGGCCAATCGCCGATCTCGGGGTCGTTGATCGCCCGTCGGAGGCGCGCCGCGGCTTCGATTGGATCGGGCCGTTCGCGGGGATCGACGCGGGTTAGCTGCTCGATCACTTTGGAGAGTTCGCGGGGGACCTCTCGATGGAGACATGCCAGCGGAGTTAGGCTCTCAAGACAGATTTTAGGGATCCAGCCCACGGCGGTGGCAGGCCTCGGCCGCGGGCCATTGATGCACTCGTAGAGCATCAAGCCTGCGGCGAACAGATCGATGCGATGATCAAAGGAGATCCCCGCCAATTGCTCGGGCGACATAAAGGGGAGGGTGCCCAAGACCTGGCCGGTGTCCGACAGCGTGTCCTCAGTCGAACCAAACAGTCGAACGATTCCGAAATCGAGCACTTGTACTCGACCTTTTTTGTCGACGAGCACATTTGACGGTTTGACGTCTCGGTGGATGATGCCCGCTTGGTGCAGTTGTCCAAGGATTTCGAGCAGTTGGCGCCCATAATCCAGGGTGCGCTGTGCCCTTCCTGCGATGGTTGTCTCCTCGTGTACGGCTTCGAGAAAGTGCCTTCCCTCGACCAAATCCATCGAGAACCAGAGGAGGTCGTCGTCTACCCCTGCCTCGTGCACGGCCACGACGCCCGGGATGCGGAGCGTGCGCATGGACTCGAATTCCCGGAGTAACCGACGATCCATGGCGGACACGCCGACTTTCCGAACTTTGAGGGCGATTTCACGGCCATCGGCGTCGTGGGCGCGATGCACGGCGGCGGTGGCGCCCGTTCCAAGTGGCGCATCCAATACATAGGGGCCGACACGCGTGCCGATGGGAAAGGGTTTGGCGCTCACCGCGGCACGATAGCGCGACGGGATGGGGACGGATCAGGTCGCCTTGATAATGCGCCTTTGTCCGAGAATGTGTCGGGCTGCCGGCGAATCGAATGGCGGAGCGCCGTGCGGCGTCTAAGCGCCCGCTGCCTGACCGACCAAACGCCCAAAGGAATACGTGGACCATTGGGGAGGAACGCCGGTAGATGTCGGGAATAAGCCGGCGTCAGCGATCCACAGATTGGGACAATGGTGGTGCCGCCCGTCCGCATTGGTGGCTGAAGTGTGAGGATCTCCGCCCATGCACATGCCGCCCATGGGATGAACGGCGGCGAGCGGCGGATCCAACGGACCGAACGCCTGTTGGGCGACGGCGATGGCCTCCTTCGCCGTTCGAACCACCTGCGGAACCGCAGTGGGAATCAGCACTTCTCGGGCGCCCGCCGCCAACAGGACTTGGGCGGCGGCGGAAACGCCTTTGGCCATCATCCGGCGGTCGGCGTCATTGAGCGAATAATGAAGGAGGGGACGGGCGTCTCCGCGCGCGTCTACCCGGCCAACCGTGGAGTCATGCAGCATCGGCGTGATCGCTGCGATGTGGCGATAGGAGCCGATTCTGGCGACGGCCTCTGGCCCCAGTCCGGGCAACATCGCCGCGGTGGCCACCGGATGGCCGAACACGGGAACCAGCCACATCCGTCGATCTGGATCGGTGGGATGGAGAAGCTCGTCGCATTCCCAACTTTGGGGAACCCCTTTCCAGCCGTCTACTGGCTCGTCGAACACGCCACCCACGGTAGCGCCGGGATGGAGCGTCAATCCTCGGCCGGCCTGCCGGTAGGGATCGGGCAATCCGGAGGCGATCACCAGCGCCGCGGATCCAGTTGCTGAGGCCGCGAGAACGACCCTTTCGGCTCGAATGGTGGCGTGTCCGACGACTTGGCCGCGTTCGTCCAAAATTTGGCCGCTAACGCCGGTGGCTCGGCCGAAGCGGTGCAACACCTGGGTGACGCGAATCCCGGTCAGCACCTTTGCTCCACCCTTTTCGGCGGCCGGAATCAGGATTTTGGCGCTGTTGTTTTTGGCGTCGTACGCGCAGCCGAGTTCGCAGAACCCCGAACCGATGCATCCCGTCCGATTGTGGCGAAGGGGGCCGTTTTTCCAGCCAAGGGCTTCGGCTCCAGCACGGAGGATTTGGTTGTTTCGGTTGATGCGATCCTCGGGAACCGCGGCGATGGATAGGGCTTTTTCAAAATGGTCGTAGTGCGGGCGCAGCCGTTCGCCGATGTCGGGGAGGTCCCGTGTTTTCGCCCACAGTTCGAAAAGCTCCGGATCGATGCGTTTGCACAGGTTCAGGTTGTGAAGGGTGGAGCCACCCAATCCCTTGCCTTGGAGCACCTGAATCGCTTTGTCTGCGGTGGTTCGAGCACCCGCATCCTGGAACAGGCGCGGCATCATCTGCTCTTCACGTTGGGTAAAGCTCTTTGGCAGTTCGCGGTTCCCCATTTCGAGGATCAGAACCTCTCTTCCGGCTTGCACTAACTCCACGGCAGCGGCCCCTCCGCCTGCGCCACTGCCCACGACGACCACTTCCGTAGCTAGTTCCAGTGTTTTCATGGTGTTCGACCCACCAGTGGGCCGTCGTACCCCAGATACGCCCAGGTCAATTCCGATTGCCAATAGCCCACGGCGCAGGTCTGTTTCACCGAGTGCGCGATAAGTCGACGGGCGAACCATGGGGACGAAGCGAGCTTTTCGAGTGCATTGGTTCTTTCGGTGACCGGCAGGCGCGAAAATCGGCTTCCATGGGTGGGAAGTGTCATCCACTCCAAAGTTCGAAACAACGCCTTGGCTTGAGTCGCAACATCCGGTGGCAATTCGTCGATGTACGCCAACACCCGCCCGCCGGCGCCCACCGAGGCGGCCGATGGGAGCGTTCCTTGGGGCGGAAAACAAGCTTCGGTTGCGGCTTCGATCACTTCAGACAGGTCGACCCAGGCCAAAGCACCGCCCAAACCGAGCAGTGCCGTGGATCCGATCAACCCGATGCCGAAACCGCGTCGCGAAATCACTCGGTGAACGCGCCCTCAAAATCGCCCTTGATCGCGGTAAGGGAATCGATCAGTTTTGTGACGTGGTCGGAGCTGTCGCCGACGACCTTGCCGTTTTTCTTGGTTGCGGAAAGCGCACCAGGAACCTTCGTCACCGGGACACCTGAGTTTTTGATCGTGTCGGGGGCGTTGGCGATCATCTCGGCCGATTTGGTGGCGAGCTCGGCGAGCTGTGGCTTGAGCTGTTCCAGATCGTGGAAGGAGGCATCCAATTGCTCGAGGGCGTTGTTGACGCCTTCCATGGAGGCTTTCACGTTTTCAGGCAGAACATCCTTCGCTTCAAGGCGA
>SYKL01000077.1 GCA_005797785.1 Pseudomonadota bacterium
AGTCCCGGATGGCGCATGCCTGACCTGCGCATTCTCCTGGAAGACTCTGCCTTGTTGGTGGTCGACAAACCCGCGGGTTTGTTGGTGCACCCGGCCGGATCAGTGCAATCCGGCACCCTGCGCGATTTGGCGGAGGCCTATCTCGGTTTTCGGCCAGGGCTCCCCCACCGGCTCGACCGGGAAACCTCGGGCGTGATGGTTCTCTGTAAAACGCCCGCCGCATTGAGCCGGTTTGGGAACCACTTTCAGCGCCGTCTCATCAAGAAACGTTATTTGGCGCTGGTTCACGGCGAAGTCGCCAGCGATCGCTGCATCGAGTTTCCGATCGGCCATAATCCTGCGAAAACGCCGACGTGGGACGTCGACCCGGAGGGGCGGCCCGCCCGAACCGAATTGAGTGCCCTTCATTCCGGAACTTTTTCGCTGGTATCCCTGGTTCCGGTAACCGGCAGAACCCATCAGCTGCGGATCCACTGTGCAGCCATCGGCCACCCGATGGTTGGCGACGATTGGTACGGATCGAAGGTGGTCGGTCCGTTGTGCCTGCACGCAGAGGAAATCCGGTTTTTCCATCCAGTTTCGAATGTGGAAACCGTGGTTCGAGCGCCGCGCCCCGCGTGGGCGCAAGCGTTTTGAAAGCTTACAACCGGTGCATTACGATCCGACGGAGTTGTGCGTTCTGAGTTCCAGACCCTGTCAAAGCCAAGGGAGCCCGCTTTATGGGGTATGAAGGTCCACCATTCTACGATCGCGACGCGGTGTTTCAGGCCTATCTTCAACGTCGCCATCGTGTCGACAACCCCAACGATACGCTCGAAAAGCCGATAATCCTCGAACTTCTCGGGGATGTGGCGGGACTGGACGTGCTGGATCTCGGCTGCGGCGATGCCGCATGGCACAGCGAACTTCTAGAAAAAGGCGCTCGTTCCTACGTTGGAGTCGATGGGTCGGAGAACATGGTCGCCCGCGCTCGGTCAAACGTCGGCAACCGCGCCACCATTGAGCATTCGAATCTTCAACATTGGGCGTATCCAGAGAACAAATTCGATCGGGTCACCGCCCGGTTGGTGTTCCACTACCTACCCGATCTGATACCACTGTTCCAAAACATGCATCGAACGCTTCGTCCGGGCGGACAGCTCGCTTTTTCGGTAGAACACCCGGTGATCACTTCCTTTGATCGTCCGGGGACCGGTGTGCGTGAAGACTGGACGGTGGACCGATATTTTGAAACTGGGGCCCGCGTTACGCGCTGGCTGGGCGCCGACGTCGTCAAATATCACCGCACCATCGAGGACCATTTTTCGGCGTTGCAAGCTACTGGATTCGAAGTTGTGGCCCTCCGAGAATCGCGGCCGGTGGAGCAGAACTTCGTCGAACCTGCCACTTTCGAGCGCAGAAAGCGCATTCCACTGTTCTTGTTTTTCGGGGCTCGGCGGCCGGTGTGAGCCGCAATAGTCAAGTCGCTTGACTATTCCTCCGCCGGATCCGCATCCCGCAGCAGCTCTTCCCGCTCCTTCAAGGTCGGTAGACTCCCCAACCCCGACATCGAGAACATCCGCAAAAACTCGGGGGTCGTCGCATATTCCAACGGGCGGCCTGGCTCTTCACGCCGCCCACTCACCCGCACCAATTGGCGCTCCAGCAAGCCTTTCAGAACACCGCCGGAATCTACACCGCGAATGCCCTCAATTTCGTGTCGGGTCACCGGCTGGCGGTAGGCCACCACCGCGAGCACCTCCAACGCCGGCCGCGACAACTTCAGCGGTTTACCGCCGCGAAGCTTAAGGATCACCTGCGCAAACCGCGGCTGGGTCCGGAGTTGCCAGCCGCCGTCGACGTGGACCAGCTCCATTCCACGGTTGGGAGCGCCATATTGCCAGGCGAGCACTTCGATGCCGCGGCGGGTCTCCTCGGGATCGATGTCCAGCGCCAGCGACAACTCGGTGAGGGTCACCGGCAAACCTGCGGAAAACAGCAACGCCTCCAGTGCGCCTAACACCTCGGGCGAAACTTCGTGTTCCGGAGCTCCCGGAAACGCATGAACTTCGCCGCTCATTCGCCAACCTCCATCTGAATGCGACCCACCACCACTGAGAGATCCGCGTCGGTCTCGATTCGGCTGGTGAGGATCACCGGCCCCAAATGCTCCGCTTGGGTGATCTCTACCCACTGCAGGCGCGCCATTTCCAGAACCGCCAAGAACGTCAGGATCCGCTCCACCTTGGTGGGGATCTCCAGGATCACCTGGGAGAATTCCGCCGTGCCCCCCGGTCCCCCCAGGCGCTCCACCACGCGCCGCACACAGCTGCCGATGTCCGGCCCTCGACCGCGAAGATCGTAGGTCGGATCCGGGGTGGCCTGCTTGCGAAGCAACTCGTGGTACAGGTCAAGGAGCCCGAACGCATCCAACCCTGCGATCAACGGCCGCTCTGCGCCATCGATCTCGGCCGGTTCTCGAGCAAAGGTGTCCCGACCCAACATCCGCTGTTGATCGAGCTGGTCCGCCGCCTGCCGAAACCGTTCGTGATCGATCAGCCGCTGCACCAACACTTGGCGAGGATCGACCGGCTCTTCCGCACCACTCGTGTCTGTCGGCGGGCGGGGGAGGATCTCCAGACTTTTCAGGTGGCAGAGCGTCGCCGCCAACACCAAATATTCGGCCGCGACCCCGAGATGTACCTCGTACAGCTTGTCGAGGTATTCGAGGTAGGCGTCGGCGATCCGTCGAATCGAGATCTGGCGCAGATCGATCCCGTCGCGCTTGACCAAATGCAGCAACAGATCGAGCGGACCGTCGAAAATCTCAGTATGCACCGTCCATGCGGCCTGTTGGAACGCTGCACCGCTCACGCCAAAGGATCCTTGGTTAGCTCATTTCGTGCGGCCCGTCGGGCCATCCATCGCACCAACAACGCGCGGAGCAATAACAGCACCGCGATGGTGGTCACGGACGCGAGCCAATGGAAAGGCGTTTGATCGCGGCGACCGACTCGATCCGCTCCTCCGCCAACCGGTTGCTGGCGGTGATCGTGGTGCACGATTCGGCCTGCGCTTTATTGAGCACGCGCTTGACAGTCGTGAAGATATTACCGGCGTCGTTCATCGCTTTTTCGCGCGGGTAGTTCTTGAGTTCGCCGGAAACGCTGATCAGACCACCGGCGTTGATCACATAGTCAGGGGCGTAGGTGATTCCGCGTTGGACCAGGCTTTCGCCGTCGCGCTCTTCGTCTTCCAACACATTGTTGGCACCACCGGCGACAATCGGCGCACGAATGCCCGGAATCGTCTGTGCGTTAATGATGCCGCCGATCGCGCAGGGCGCCAACACATCGCACGGGGTGGAGAAGTATTCCTCTCCTTGAACCGCCGTTCCACCCAACTCATCGATCACTTTGCGAACGCGGGGACCGTTGATGTCGCTGAAAATCAGCTTGGCACCATTTTCGTGGAGATGGCGCGCCAAATAGTATCCCACGCTTCCAACGCCCTGAATCGCAACGGTGCGCCCCTTGACGTCGGGCGAGCCATACACCACTTCGAGGCAGGCGCGAATGCCATTGTATACGCCCCACGCGGTAAACGGCGAAGGATCGCCGCTTCCGCCCATGTGGCCGGAAGCCCCGGTGACCCAGCGGGTTTCGCGGCGGATGTGGTTCATGTCTTCGACGTTGGTGTTCATGTCTTCCGCGGTGATGTACCGGCCACCGAGCGACTCAATGTGCCGCCCAAACGCCCGGAACAGCGCCTCACTCTTGATCGAGGCGTCGCCCATGATTACGGCCTTGCCGCCGCCGACATCCAGGCCCGCAACCGCCGCTTTGTACGTCATTCCTCGGGAAAGGCGGAGCACATCGCGCAGCGCATCGTGCTCGGAAGCGTAGTCGTAAAGGCGACAACCGCCCAAAGAGGGCCCCAGCACCGTATTGTGGATCGCGATGATCGCCTTAAGTCCTGTGGTCTCATTGCGACACAAAATCACCTGTTCGTGGCCCATTTCGGACATTTCGGCGAACGGAAACATGCACCCTCCGGCGCGGGCATCATAACTCCAGCGACCGCCCCGCCGCGATCCACTGCACCCAAGTTTCCAACGACGCCGCATCATCGAACACTCGAGCACGGGGCGGCGCCCAGTTGTCGGGGTTGGTCGCCTCATTGAACAGAACTCCGACGCGAGCCCCGGCGGCGGCTGCCAAATGGGAGGGGCCGGAATCGGGCCCAACCCAAGCGAAACAACTGGCCGCCAAGGCGATCAACTCGGAAAGGTCGACATCCTGCCAATGCGGGGAACCCCAACCGATTTCACCCGCCTCCACCGGCCCAGAAACCCACACCGAAGGCCCGTTCCAGCGTTCCGCGAGTTCGCGCCACCACGCCAGAGCTCGACGTTTTGCAGCACCGCCGCTGCCCGGGGCGATCACCAGCGGCCTCGGCGGCCCGCCACGGGCTCGGAGGCGCGCGATCGCCTCCGCGGAAGGCGCGAGGCGGGGATCGGTCGAGCGCGGGCCCCACAAAGGCGCCAGGGGCGTCCAGAGGTGGTCGAGGATGTGGACGGCGCCGGGTGGAAGTGGGCTGCCCGCGGCCACCTGCAAAGCACCATTTTGTCGAAGGGTTTCCGCACCGGTGGCGGTCCAAGCGATGCCGAGATCCGCGTTCAACGGTCGTTTGCCGGCGAAGAGGGCGGTGGTTTCTGGGCCGTCGGAGTCGATCCACTCGTCGGCGTGCTGGAATAAGGCCGAGAATCGGGCGGGGGCGATGACGGTGAGGTGGGTGGATTCTCGGCGTGCGCGGTCGAGAATGGGGAGCGTGCAGATGAAGTCGCCGAGGGCGCCGGTGCGGAGGAGGACGGTGCGGGTCATACGGGAGGGTATCTCGGCAGGTCCTCCTCGCGGAAAGCGGGGGCCACCAACAGTGGACCCGCCTAAATGCGAAAGGAATCGCAGCGGCCCCCCAAAAACGATCGGATTGGCGAAGGCGGTGGGCACTTCGGAGCGGCGCACCACGCGAGAACCGTATTTTTGGAGGGTTGGGCGTTGCGGGCGGGCGCCGGTCCTATCGTTTGGCACCCCCCGCTGTTGGACCGTTCACTTTTGCGGGGCGCCGCTGCGGGTGGCGGCGGGAGAGTGCGAATCGTAAAGCGATTGACCATTTCGGGAACGTCAGGACGGTGACGGCTGGGAGTCTTCGTCGAAGGGGGGGCCAACGAATGTCCAGCCCATCGGTGGCAACGCGGACCTAAATCGCGCTGACTTGCTTCACGTCCACCAGGGTCGGGCGAGTTCGCGGCATGACGCCAAGAAACGCTGATATTCATCGTGTGACCACTGAAACGGGCCAACTCCTTCGAACCATCGGATACTCTCGAAGCGGTGGGGTCCCGTGGCACCGCCGGCGAGGCCCACGCGCGTCCAGCAGACCCCCTGCAACGTGTGCTCGACCTCCGTCACAACGACGCTGCACGAGAAGTCGCAATCGTCAGGGCATACCAGAACGGGGAGCAGCTCAGACGCAGGACCCATCGGGAGCACCGTACGCGCCACCAACTCCTGGTCGCCTGGGTCGTACAGGCAGCCGTCGAGGGTAGTCACCAGGCCCTCGATCGTCGGGTCTCCGGCGGCGCGAGCCAGATACACGTCGAACGGGACACCATCGATCAGCAACACGAGGTGCGGGTCGTCGACGTACTTGCTGGGCTGGCGGACGACAGTGAATCGGTGCACGAAGAGTCCATTACCGCAAGCCTCATGAGCCCGCCTGCCTACGAGAATCCCTTATGACGCCGGAGAGGGATCGTGGCCTTAAACTCTCACACTTGAGCGCTGACTGTAGCAAGGAATGAAACAAGTGCCGGTCGCAGCCCTAGGAGCGAAGTGAGCACCGGAGGGAAACTGGCCTGTTGGCCCGCAAGCGAAGCGCGCAAGCGAGCCACAGCGAGCGAAGATTAGGGTCGAGGACCGGAATGAGCGACAACGGCATCATCGCCCCAGGGCGCCGCTCTATTCGTCGTTGTCGTTGCCCTGCGGCACCGCCACCTCATACTGCTTCATCAGCCGCTTAAAATTCGGCCGCAAAAGACCCGAAGCGTCCGCTGCACGGGTGATGTTCCCGCCCGCCTGCGCCAACCTTCGCTTCAAATACCGAATGGTAAAGGCATTTACTACTTCGCCCTTGGCCTCCGAATAAGGCATATCGAACAAATCCGGTAGATCAAGGGTCGTATCGTTGACCGGCATCATCTGATCGAGCGGGACCGTAGGACCTGAAAACCCTGGGCCAAGAGCGCGCTCGTCCAGCTCAGTGCCGACCGACAGCAGCACCGCTCGGTGCAGAACATTGCGCAGCTC
>SYKL01000078.1 GCA_005797785.1 Pseudomonadota bacterium
AAAGGATTTTCCGTCGTGGCGAACGAGGTAAAAGAGCTCGCCAAGCAGACGGCCGCGGCGACCGATAACATTCGGCAGCAGATCGAAGCGATTCAAGTCAGCGTTCGAACGACCGTTAAGGCGATTTCCGAAATCGGCGATGTCATCGGGGAGGTCAATCACTTTCAAGCATCTGTGGCAACCGCTGTGGAGGAACAGGCCGCTGTAACCTCCAGTATCAGCGCGAACATTCACGCAGTGTCGAACGCGTCCGACCAGATCGTGTCGAGCGTCTCGGGCGTCTCCCGTGCCGCGGGCGACACCAAGGAACAGGCGGAACGTACCGCGCGGTTTGCTCACGAACTGCGGTCGTCGTCCAACACGCTCCAAAACGCAGTGGGGCGCTTCCGAGTCCGTTAACACGCCTTGAACCTTATGTTTAAAAGAACTTCCGTGTGAGTTCGTCCCCGGCGTGCACTTCGTCGACAAAGTCATCGACATTTGTCAATGACTCAGGTTAACGAGTGGAGGTGGGAGGGGTTCATGATCGATCTATTTCGCGCCCAGACGGCCGCGGAGCGTACCAGCTTTGTCCAAGGTTTTCTTGCATGGGTTCACGAACGGGACGGGATGCCCGATGCGCAGACCCTCACCTTATCCAAGCGTGAACCCCGCTTTCTTGAGCAAGAGGCCAATCCGATTCGATGGAACGGACCCGCACCCGTCGATCCGGAAGCGTACAACCGCGATTTAGAGCGGTACGTCCCTCAGGAAGCCACTTCGCCGCTTGGCCTGTGGGCGCTCATCACCGGCAAGATCAACCGCGCCGAGCGCTTTGGCGTGGAGTTCGGGTTTTGGTTCAATGGGCACAAGCACGTGTCCGACCAGGATCCCCGCACCTACCAAGAGTTTCAAGAGCTCTACCACACGCGGATCCTCGCCGATGCGCTTTCTACCCTCGGTTTGTCCCTGGTGCACAAGGCGCCAAGCAGCGTGATGCGCCTGTTGATCCGCGCGATGACGCTCCTCCCCAGCCCGATCGCCAACATCATCATCATGGACGCCGAAATCGCGGGCGCCACCATCTTCAAACTGTTGCTCGAAAAAGCCCGCGAATTGATGGCCGACCAGCCAGAAGTTCTCAACCGCATCGAAGACCTGCTCGGCCAAATCCTCGTGGACGAGGTCGGCCACGTGCACTTGATGAGAAGCACCCTCGGTCCTCTGCAGTTGCGGATCGCCAAAGGGTTGCTTCCGCAGATCGCCAAGAGCATGGTGAAGGACAATCCTGAAATCTCCATGCTGTTCACCTTCGACCAGGTGATCGCCCGCATGGTGGCCGCCGACGTCGATGGATTGATGGCCGATGTTCGCGGAGAGTTGCTACCGACGATCGCCGAGGCTGCCGCCGAGCGGGATGCGGCCTAGCGCAGTTCAACTCGTCAACCGGTTGACGATTCGGCAATCGCCGTGTTGCAACCGGTTGCAAGCTCACTCATCGGTAGACAGTGCGACATCCATCGGGCAAATAGGCGTCACCGACACTTTGACCACCGCTTGACGGTGGCAACCTCCTCTGAGGTGTTGAAGTCGGTCTGGAGCTCTGATGCGCGCTGTCCCTACTCTGTTGGTGTTGGCTTTATTTCTCGGCGGCTGCGCTTACTCCAAAGCGATGCACCGCGCCGAAGATTACGCGGAAATGGGACAATGGCGCAACGCGGTCGCCGAATACGAGCTCGCCCTCGCCAAGAAACCCAACTCGGAAAAAGCGCGTGCGGGCTGGGACGCTGCGATCAAGCCAGCAATCCAAGAAGCGACCTCCGACGCCGAAAGTAAGCTCGCCGCAGGCGACTACGAAGGCGTCATGCAGCAAGTGCTCTACATCGAGCGCTACTATCCCCAAGATGCTGGCGCCACCCGACTCCGAACGGGCGTAGATCAAGGGCTTGCTGCTCTTTTCGAGAGCTCCTGGAGCGGCGGCCAGATCGAAACGGCCTACTCTGCCGGCGCCCGAGCGCGCGATTTACTTGGAGGAACCTCCTGGAGCGAGGAGGCGCTCACCCGTTCACGCACCTACTACTATGACTGGTCGCAAAAACTCACCGACCAAGCCAACTACAGCGATGCGATCGGCGTTCTGAGTTACGTTCGTAAGTACGAGCCGGGCTGGAATGGTGAAACCGATGCTCGTGAGGTCCGAATCCGCGGCCTTTGGGCGGATACTCGGGTCGCCCTCGCCCACAAATACCAGAAGAAACACCAAGTCGGGGCGGCTGCCGCCGCTTTTGGGGGCGCGTACGAGGTTGCCCGCCGCGCCGAGGACCAAGCAGCGATGCGAGAGACCGTTGCCGCTCTCCGCAGTCAAGGCTGGTTTTGGATGATGCTGGATGTGTCCGGCGAAGATTGGCGCACCGGTCCGATCCTCAACAGCGCGGTCGGACAGGTTCAGGGCCAACCCGGCGTTGCCTGGGCGAACTCGGCCGATGCCGCTCAGCTTCGCGTCGTCATGTACCCCGGCGGCACCCGATGCGAGGACCAATCCAGCAAAAGCATCGCTCAACAGCAGTACATCTCCGGTTATCAGGACATTCCGAACCCCGAATACGGCCGATTGGTCGATTCGATCGCCTACGGTGAACGTCAGGTGGCCGACGCCAGTTCACGCTGGCAGACCGCCCGCAGCGCCCTTGATGCCGCCGCCCAACAGCGCGACAACTACGCTTACAACGTTCTTTCCCCGATCGAGCAGCGCCAACGCGAGGCACAAAGCCGATACGATTCCGCCAAAGGCCGCTGGGACAGCACCCGTCGCATGATCGCCGAGTACCAAAGCCAAGCTCCGACCGACACCAGCAGCCAAGCCTACCTCGCTTACACCATCACCCTCGGCGGCTTGCAGCAGCAGGAAATCGAGGAAGGAAATGCGGTCGAACTGATCCGGCGCGAACTCGAACCGCTCGCCGCCGAATATGCTGCCGCCAGCGCCGAATATGCAAGGTACCAACAGAGCGCATCCACCGCCCAATATTCCTTCGACACCGTCGATCAGAGCCTGCGTTGGGCAAATGAGAGCTTGGAACGAGACCGAGCGACCCTGTACAACACTCCCGCTTCATTCCAACAGCCGATCTACGACCTCTTTCCCTATGAAGTCTGGACGATCACCCGCACCTGTTCGGTCGGCCTCGACATCGAATACCGCTGGCAAAATGGAACCGTCGTTCCTCGATCTACCGGTGGTTGGGCCGCCACCCAAGACATCACCTGGAACGCCTACCCCGAATACGGCGTCAACGGCGATCCTCTCCAATTTCCTCTTTCCGACGGTGATTTAATCCTTACTGCGGATCAAGCCGCCGCGGGCGACGCGCTTGCCGGCGTGGTCGCGACCATCGACGAGGTGTACCGCAACCGCGAGGCGGACGCGCTCGCCACCGCTCAGAAGTCGCGATTTGACTCCCTGGATGACCTACTTCCGCTCTACCTTGTGGTTCCCGGGCGCCTGTCGCCGGACGCCACGCAGCTGACGATCAACATCGCCAACGAGGCGGGCGGTCTGTACAATTTGACGACGCTCAATGAGTGACCCGAAATCGTCAACCGATTGACGATGCCTCCACAACTTGAGCCCCACGCAAACGCCCGTGACAAGGTCCGCGTTTGCCCAAGCGCTCGGCGTACCGCCCGATTCTCTTCGAGACAACAACCGCGCTCCCTCGTACCGAATCACAGCATTCGTACCAGCGGTCCCGGCGCATGGCTCCGGTCTGCCATAATCAGCCCGCGCTACCGCTTCGAGGTTACCGTGAAGAAGCTCGCTTTTGGAACACTGTTGACGGCGCCGTTTGCCCTACTTCCGTCATGGGCATGGGCCTCGGGAGCAGCAGCGGTGGGCCCGCGCCTCGCTGGCATTCCGGTAGAATTTTTCCTGTTCGCAGCAACCCTTGTCGGCGTTGCACTGTTCCACCACCACACCCTGAGAGTCGCCCTGGTCGGCCTGACCACCATTCTGCTCTATAAGCTCGGTCTGACACAGTTTGATCTGGTGTCGCACATGGCTCACGAGTGGGTCGTCCTCGCCAACCTGCTGGGCCTGCTGATCGGCTTTGCACTGCTCGCCAATCACTTTGAAGAGTCCGGGGTGCCCGCCGTCTTACCCAAGTTCCTCCCCAATGATTGGAAGGGGGGGTTTGTCCTGCTGATTCTGGTGTTCTTCATCTCGAGCTTCCTGGACAACATTGCCGCCGCGATGATCGGGGGTACGGTCGCCGCGACGGTGTACAAGGGTCGCGTGCACATCGCCTACTTAGCCGGCATCATCGCCGCTTCCAACGGCGGGGGTTCGGGCAGCGTCGTCGGCG
>SYKL01000008.1 GCA_005797785.1 Pseudomonadota bacterium
CCTGGTTGTTCTCCTTCTTCTAGGGTTGCGAGGGGTAAAATGAGCAGAGCGGTTCGACCCTGCAAAGTGCCGATCGGACTGAACATCGCGCTCCGTAAGCTCGGAATCGAACCCTCCGCCGTTTCCGAGCGGGTCGGCGTGCCCCTGGAATTGTCGGGCGAACGCCTTCCGATGGAGCAATACTTCGCGGCCTGGCGGGCGATCCGCGATCTCAGCGGCGACCCACAGGTCGGACTCCGGCTTGCACAGGTGGCCGATTTGGCTCCCACCGAGCCGCTGATCCTGGCGTTGATCAGCTGCCGCTGCGTGCGCGAAGCATTCTCCGTTCTTTCGACCTACAAACGCATGCTGGGCCCCGAATCCGTGTACGCGGAAAGCGACCAGGACCAGCTCGTTTTGTATTGGGGGTGGCCCGACGGAGCTCCGCGTCCTCCACAAGTTTTGGTGGACGTGGAATTCGCGTTTGTCACCGAAATGTGCCGCCGCGCCACCGGGCATGCGGACCTTTCTCCCCTCGAAGTGCACCTCCAAACGACAGAACTTGAGTCACCCGCCGGACATTCAGCCTTCTTTCGCGGCCAACTGCACCTCGGCGCCACCATCAATCGGCTCGTGTACCGCCGGAGCGACGGTGAAAAGCTGTTCGCAACACACAATGTGGCGATGTTAGAGGCATTGATCCCGTACCTGAAAGCGAACACCCCCGAAGACGAAGATCCACTGATCGGCCAAGTAAGAAAGTTGCTTGTCCACCGGATTCGCGGACAGCGCCCCACCATCGAATCGATCGGCAAAGAACTAGCGATGAGCGCTCGTTCGCTGCAACGCGCCCTTCAAGATCGGCGCACCGCATTTCGCGATCTGCTGGCCGAAGTGCGAAATCAGCAAGCGCGGGAACACCTGAAAACGAAATCGCTGTCCGTGGATGAGATCGCGTTTCTCATCGGATTCGACGATTCCAATTCTTTCTCTCGCGCTTTCCGCGCCTGGAATGGCCTGACACCGGGCGAGTTTCGCAACCAGGCCGCCTAAGCCGCACAAAAAGCCTGCGACTTTTTCCGGAGGCCTCCATCTGGAGGTTGCGGGGATTTTCCCACTCGCGATTTAGGAGAAATCATGGGTTGGTTTGACAAGGTAAAAACGGCATTTGGCGGCCATGGCGTAAAAGTCGAGGCGGTCTCTGTGGAGAGGCAGCCCGTGGATGGCGACATCGTGTTCCCGCTCACCGACTCGGTGATCAAAGGCCAATTCAAAATAACCTTTTCCTCGTCGCAGGAGGTGCTTTCGCACGTCACCGAATTCGTGCTGCAGCGCCGCCATCCCGATGGCCGGGAAGAACCCATCGTTCTCGGCGTCGATCGCCACGATGCAGCCCATCCAGTGTACGGCGCCCAGGTGGCCCCGCCGTACACGGCGAGGCCCGGACAAGTCGTCGAAAGCGGTTTCTGCATCACCGACGTCGATATCCCAAACACACTGATGAAGCTCGGCTATCTCACGCCCGGCCTTGCGCTCGCGGACGACGATCTGTCGTTCTACGTGCGGGTCACCGCCGATGTCAAAGGTACGATCCTGGATGCAGACGTCAAAGTGCCGATCGAAATCGCCGCCTGAAGGACGCGGTCATGTAAGGGGTACTCCCCCTCGTGTAAGGAGTGCCTCGACTCCTTTTCGGGTATCTCCAACGCGTGGCGTTCATCGTACTTTTTCCGATGCACGTCCACTCTGCTTTGGAGGTCGTCATGTCGTTTACTAAATGTGCATTTGCTGCAACCTTGTCCGCTGTCTCCCTCTGCAATCCCAACACCGGCGGGGACAGCCCCAATTCGGATCCCGAGTGCGCTGGCCTCTCACAGGTCACCAATCCCAACACCCTGGCGGACGTGAGCGACGCTTTGTATGACTCTTTGGAAGGCCAAGGCATGTCGTACATCGAAGTCGGAGCGGTGTACTCGGACGGCGACCACTACTTTTTCGTAGGAGGTTCCTGCTATCTGGACGACTACTGCGAGTCTGGCACGAGCGGGTGGTGGAGTGCCGACTACTACTACTACACGGAAGCCTTGTTGGACGCCGCTCCTCTTCGGGTGGTGGACCTAGAACGCAGCCCCTCCAGCGAATGGAGCGCCTCCTGGGAGGCGACCGAGTACGAGAGAATCGCGAACGCCCAAGAGTGTTTCTAGCCGTTTGGGCCTCCGGGCGTACGACCGTGGTACCCTGGTGCGGAGGTGTGTATGCAACGGCTGCTCTGGATCGGACTTCCCCTCGCCCTCGCCTGCGGTGGCCTCACCACCTCGCAGGCGACACCCCCGGTCCCTTCCGACGCTCCGGAGGCTGCTCCGCAAGCGGACCTCCAAGCGCCACAAGCCCCCGAAACACCGACCACTTGGGTCGACCAAGCCGTAGAAGAAGCGCTCGCAAACGAGATCATGCCCGGCACCAGCGGCGACGAGGACGACGGAACCCGCGCCGCAGCGCTGCGCAAGTTCTTTGAGGCCCACCCCGAATACCAGGATCCCGCCCGTCGGGAGCCGCTTTGGGCGCACGCCTGCGGCCTCGGGACCGAGGGGGCTCACGACTACCTCACAAATCCTCCGCCCAAGAAGGAAGAGGTGGTGGAAGTGACCGACGAAGATTGGAAGGTGTTTGTCGCCCACTCCGGCGCAGCTTGCACCAGCGACGACTGGTCTTGGTATACCCACGAAGTTTCCGAAGCCGCCGCCGCTCGGGGTGCCGTATTGGGCCACGGAGACATGGATACCAACATGGTGATCGTCAAACGCAACGGTGTGGAAGTCGCGCGGGCGCCGCTGACCGGGTTTGGCTGGTTGGCCCTCCGCGCCGGAAAGCCCCCCCTCGACATCGACTATGATCCCAGCAATGTGGAAAAGATGGACGAGGTTTTCGGGCCGGTGCTCGATCCTGCCGCAGGCAAAGCTCCTCCCTCCCCCTAGGCGGGTGAGGGAGTACGACGCAAAGCACCTATGGCGAAGGCCCGAGCCCGGAGTTCTCAAATACGAAACCTATCTTTCAGACGGTGCTCGCTGGCGATTAGTCTTCAGAGCCACATAATATACAACTCTGCAGAAAAAACACTTGCCCCGCTTTTCGCCATGCGGTAAGGTGCCTCCATGACGTACCGCTTCGCCATCCCCCGGCCCCCCACTCCAAGCCCATGCGGCTTGTCGGGGGTTTTCCCTGCCCAAAGGTGGGGAGTCTAGCGGTTCGGTTCGCCGATACGTAGACGCAAGACCCCTCTGGCACCGCCGAGGGGTTTTCTTTTTGGCCGACCGCCATTTCTTCGGAACCCACTTCTTCGCTCATTGTCGACGCTCCCCGCACCAGGAATACCGATGCTCCTCCCACAACAGCCCCCCACCCCGCCAGGCGGTCCACCGGAATAGCGTTTCTACAACGTGGATTCTCGGACCCCTGGCGCTCGACAAACGCCGGGGGTTTTTGTTTGTCTGAGGGGCAATCGCCCACAGTCGAAACGACTTGCATATGTAAACTAACGCTGGAGAACCTTTCCTAGAACTTCCTACGGATGTAGCTCAGTTAGCAGAGCGCCGCGTTCGGAACGCGGAGGTCGCCGGGGCAGGACCGGCCATCCGTACCTTTTTACGGGCGTAGCGCAGCGGTAGCGTACCGGTTTTGGAAACCGGTGGTCGCCGGTTCAAATCCGGCCGCCCGTACCATTTGTGCATCGAGGGTGAGTCGTCCGGGGATCGCACCCGGCACCCTCTACGCATATTGCCATGCAATCGAATGCATTTGGCATAATATACGCATACTATTCCCGACAGTCTCCCATTCCGCCCTAGCCCTCGTAACCAAGCCGCATACGCCGATATCCGACAGAGGGCGCGCCAGTAGACGAACCCCGTGCCGCACAACTACGGACAGCTTGGGTACGCGGTCAGCAACGTGGCGGTATTCGAGTAGTCAAGCGGCTGACGGAGCCTCGCATTGCGAGGCGCCTTTGGTAAAGTTACTTTACTACTGAGGCCCGATCGGGTCCCAACTCAGAAAACACGGCGTACATATCCGCCACTCCCGAACGATCTCCTCACCCACACCCCCCGGGTCATCGCGGTGCTCCGGGCGGTCTTTGTTGAGGCGCGGAATTTCGGTATTCACGCTCTTTCGATAGGGATAACGGCGCCGACGAGTTTCAACGACCACTTGATGAGAAGACTGGCGAGGGCCGACGGAGCAGCCACAGCTCTGACATTTGTACACACAACGGCCGGATGGAAGAACCGCACCCCGGCGGCCGAACCGAAGGCGGAAGTGCCCGTGGAATCGGGCCAACGCGAGTTCGGTGCGATCGGACCCAGCGCGCAAGCGGGGAGAGGAGTCCGATGGGATCCCTTTAACTAAGCACTCCCCACCGCCGCAACTCATGGTAGGATTTTCGGCAGGGGGATTCATGCGAGCACGCGCGCTCTTAATCGTTTTGCCGGTGATTCTCATGGGGGCCAACGACCCAGACGGCTGCGCAAGCGGCAACGGCATGCGCTATGAATGCGAATGTTGGACCGGGAACAGCGCGGGATTTGTCGTCGGCGAACCCTCCCCCTGCGCGGATGACGATGAGGACGCGCTGTCTCAGGCGGTCGAGGAATGCAGCAACGAAGTCGGCGAAAGCTGCGATTGCGACTGCAGCACCGGCGGAAAGTCCTGCGACGATGAATAGCGGCCTCTAAGGGAGACCTCTTGCGGATTGTCTGCATCAGCGACACCCACTCCAAACACAGCCAACTGAAGATCCCCGATGGCGATCTGCTGTTGCACGCTGGCGATGCCACCGGGCGCGGCGGACGCGAAGAGATCGGCGCGTTCAACGCCTGGTTGGGCTCCCTCCCGCATCGTCACAAGGTGATCATTTCGGGCAACCACGATTTTGGGTTTGAGCGAAACCCCGAAGCACGGTCGTGGATCACCCACGCCGTGTACCTCCAGGACGAGGAGGTCACGATCGAAGGCCTCCGCATTTACGGCAGCCCGTGGCAGCCGTGGTTCTTTAACTGGGCGTTCAACCTAAAACGTGGGCCGGAGCTGGCAGCGGTCTGGGCGAAAGTTCCCGCCGGGATCGACGTATTGCTCACGCACTCCCCTCCATTGGGGGTGCTCGATCGGTTGGATACGGGCGAACCCGTCGGGTGCGAAGAGTTGACCAAGGCATTGACGCGGATCCGCCCAAAACTCCACGTGTTTGGTCATATTCACGAGGCGTACGGCATGGTCGAACGGGACGGCATTGTGTACGTAAACGCCAGCAGCTGCAATCTCAAGTACCGACCAGTGAATCCGCCGGTGGTGGTGGATCTCTAAGCAAATCGTCAACCACTTGACCAATGCTCAATCCGACGGAACTTCAAACGGATAGCGGGTTTCCGTCAAGGGCCATGCAAACCAAG
>SYKL01000079.1 GCA_005797785.1 Pseudomonadota bacterium
ATCGTATGCGCGTGCTGCCGCCGAATTCGTCGCCGCTCGTGGAGCGCTGGTATCCCGAGGGGTACGACGCCTGTGCCGCTGAAAAGCTCACCTTGGAAGACAGCCTTGATCTGGCGTGGCAGCTGACCGAGGGGGGAGGGTTTTCCGGTCGGATCGAGGACGAGCTTGGCAACGGTCGAAGTGGGATCCGGATCATCGCCCGTTTCGGAGGAGAAGCTCCATTACAACCACGATATGGTGACACCTCCAGCGACGGCTCGTTCACGATCTCCGGGTTGCCCGAAGACGCCGACACCACCTTGTTTGCGCTCGAAGCGCGGGCCACCGGAATCCCCAGCCAGTATGTCGGTGGAAACTACACTGATCCGATGGTGGTGGAAGTCGGGGTGGACGAAGATGTCGGAAGTCACGTGCTTCTCCCAGGAATCACGGTATCCGGCTTCGTGAATGGCCCGTCCGAAGCGAGAGTTTCCGCCTATTCGGGTTCCCAGCTGGTGACCATCGAGACGGAGGACGGCCAATACACGGCGACCGGCCTCCCTCCTGGTGAAGTGTTGATCTGGGCCAGCGGCGCCGGCTTTGCGCAGACCTATTGGCCAGACGTTGATCGGCCGACGGAGCGTGTTTCC
This sequence comes from Pseudomonadota bacterium, assembly GCA_005797785.1. GTDB lineage: Bacteria > Myxococcota_A > UBA796 > UBA796 > SYKL01. The sequence goes on from SYKL01000079.1 coordinate 630, forward strand.
GTGCTGGAGGAGGGGGCTGTCGTTGCCGACCTCGATGTCACCATGCCCCCCGAAGCGGTGTTGAAAGGCCGAATTCCGGACAGCGACCTCGACGACAACGAAGGTCTTTCGGTATTGGCCTACAACGATGTGCGTTCGGTCGCCTTGAGCGCGGTCACCGATGGGAACGGAAACTTCGAAATCCACGGTTTATCCGATGGTTCCTGGTCGATCTACGCCTACGCCGCCAATGCCGGCTGGGTGAGCGGATGGGTGACGGCGCCCCTCTCCTCCGAACCCGAAATTTACGAACTGGAAAGCGGAGAAACTCTCGACCTGGGGGACCTGAATCTCCAGCGCGGAGCCCGCGTGGTGGGCCAGGTGGTCGATTCGGTTTCCGGCGAGCCGATCTCAGGCGTTTGGGTGCGTTCCTCTGGGGTTCTCACCGGAAGCACCCAGAGCGCTGAAACCGACGAGCTAGGGTTCTACGAGTTACGCGGGTTGGTGGCCGATCGCCACCTCTTGAGTGTGTCCTCAGAACCATTGTGTCCCAGCGATAACTCCTGGGTGACCGTCTACTATGAGGACATGGTCAATCCATTATGGGCCGGCGGAGTGATCGCCACGGGCGGCGAAAGTTGGACATGGAACCCTGCTATGCCCCCCGACAACGATCAGGACGGCATGGGGGACGATTGGGAAGAACGGCACGATCTCGCGCTGGACAGCGACGACTCGGCGCTGGACCCCGACGAAGATGGGGCGACGAACCTCGAAGAATACCTGCTCGGCAGCGACCCCCATCAAGCGGAAACCGAACCCAACTCCTGCGCGTGCACCCACAATGGCGCATATTCTGTCTTTTCGGCGGGCGCTGCATTGTGGGCGATTCAATGCCGAACGCGAAAACGACGAGTTTAAAGCATCCCTTATCTCGTTCCGTAGTTTTCTATTGCGGGACTCCATGCCGCATAATATGCGTATATTCATGAGCTGGCGCACCCACATTCCGGAACTGATCCAACAAGGCTCCTTTCGCACCCAAGGCGAACTGGTTTCCGCCCTGTTGGAACGCGGGTTTACCGTCACCCAGGCCACCGTTTCCCGAGAATTGGCCGCACTCGGAGTGATCAAGGTAGACGGCTGTTATCGGCTGCCCGTCCTGCCCGCCGCTGGAGCCTATATTCGCCGTTGGCGTGTCACCGCCCACGATTGCCTGATGGTGATCGGCACCGAACCTGCGTTCGCCATGGTGCTGGCCCAGGCGATCGATGAGGCGGAGTTGGAACGCGTGCTTGGCACCGTGGCCGGCGACGACACCGTCTTTGTTGCGACCGACGGCGCTTCTGGCACCGCTCAGCTTATGGCATGGCTGGGGTTGGGCGGAGACGACGCGGAGCCTTCGCCAGCCCGTCACACTACGACGCCGCCTTCGGGCCCGGCATCGGGATACAGCAAAACACGCGCTCGTTGAGCCTGGAGAACACGTTGAAAGAAGCCCTAGCGGTTGCCTTTTCTGGCGGACTTGACACCTCATGGTTGGTGGCGCGTTTTGCGTCTGAGGGACATCCCGTCACCGCGATCAGCGTCAACACCGGCGCTTGGAACGACGCCGGCGTCGCCCAACTTCGCGCACACGCACTCAAGTTGGGTGCGGTGGAGCATGTCGCCATCGAAGGCCGCGGCGCGCTGTTCGACGATCACATCGCCTGGTTGATTCGAGGCAATGTGTTGCGAGGGCACACGTACCCCCTGTGTGTCGGTGTTGAACGTGTGGTTCAGGCCCGTCGGTTTGCGGAAGCAGCCGAAAGCCGTGGGATCTCGCTGTTGGTGCATGGCTCGACCGGCGCCGGCAACGATCAAATCCGCTTTGATACCGCACTTCGATGCGTCGCCCCCCTGGCGAGGGTGTTGGCCCCGATTCGCGACGAGGCCCGCACCCGCGAAGAGACCTCCGCTTGGCTCGCCGCCCGCGGATTAGGGACCATGCAAGGGGATTCCACGGTATCGATCAATGCGGGACTCTGGGGCACCACCGCGGGTGGCCGTTGGACCCACGATCCTTGGGCGGTACCCGAGGAAGGCACGTTTGCAACCACCACTTCGCCCGCCAAGGCCGATCCCCAAGGTCGAGAATTGGTGATCGGCTGGAAGGACGGTTTGCCGACGCATCTCGACGGGGAGCCCTGCCAAGGCTGGCACGCCGTCGCTCGACTCGCGGAGATCGGCGCTGAACACGGCGTTGGACGAGGCATCCACCTCGGGGACACGATTCTTGGGATCAAAGGCCGCGTGGCGTTCGAAGCCCCGGCAGCCGCGATCCTCATCCCCGCGCACCGCGAGCTTGAAAAGCTCGTTTTGACGGGCGCTCAACGGTTCTGGAAGGATCATTTGGGCGAGCTGTACGGGCAACTGGTGCACGAAGCCCGATACCACGAGCCCCTGGCGCGCGACATCGAGGCGTTTATCGCCTCTTCTCAGCAGGTGGTGGTCGGAGAAACCCGCGTTCACCTCCAACAGGGAGCGGTGCTCGTGACTGGCGTTCGCAGCCCGTTCAGCCTGATGGACGTTCAACAGACCGCTTATGGCGAGAAAACCTCTCTTTGGTCCGGTGAAGATGCACGTGGCTTTGCCCGCATTCACGGCACCTCCCAGTGGTTGGCGGCGGTGGCGGCGCAGCGTGGCCGGGAGAACACATGAGGATCAAACTGGACAAGATCGCATCCTCCACCCGAAACGTCAACCTCCACGCCCAAATCGTGGTGGGACCGGACATTCCCGCGCGGCCGGGAACGGTGATCGCCGTTCGGGTCCTCGACGAAAAAACCACCTACAACCAGGTGGAAGACGTGCACGGCCGTATGATGACCGTGCATGCGGGCGACATTCTGGCGGGCGTGCTCGGAAAAAGGGAAGCGCTCCGCGGCTATTCCGGCGTGGTTCCCGACCAAGTCGCGGTCGGTGACATCCTCCATCTGTTGAATCTCGGCGGAATTATCGGTCATTGTACCTCTGCAAACCCGGACGTCGGCCCACCCGCGCGTGTGGAAGTGCTCGGTGCGGTGCTCAAATTCCCCGAACTCGGCCGAAGGGTAGGGGAGCCCGCCAACATTTTCCCCGGACCGGTGGCGGTCGCCGATCGTCTGGACAAGCTTCCGCCCGCCGTATTTGTGGTCGGTACCTGCATGCACGCCGGAAAGACGGCCGCCGCATGCGCGATCGTGCGGGGCGCGTCTCGGCTCGGATTGCGCGTGGGAGCGGCGAAAGTCACCGGCGTGGCCCTACGACGGGACACGTTGGAAATGCAAGATCATGGGGCATTGTGCGCTTACACCTTTGCCGATGCCGGTCTTCCTTCGACCGTGGGGGTGGATGTTCTCGGGGCCGCCCGCGGATGTCTGAATATGGCGGCCGCTTTTGCGGTAGACCTGCTGGTGGTGGAGCTCGGCGACGGCCTTCTTGGCGAGTACGGGGTCATGGACATCCTCAAAGCGAAGGATCTCGCTGGCGCTGCGGGAGCCGTCGTCCTCGCCGCCAATGATCCGGTGGCCGCCTGGGGGGGCACGGTGTTGCTCGAAAGAGTCGGACTCAAGGCCGATGTGGTTACGGGCCCCGCGACCGACAATGAAACCGGGTGCCGTTCGATTCGGGAGACCAGCGGTGTCGCAGGCATCAACGCGCGACGATCCTCGGCCAACCTCGTCGATCACGTGCTAAAAGCGCTGAACATTGTCCCGCCGTTGTCGAAACATGGGGCGCTCCATTGACGCCTCGCATCGCCGTCGTCGGCGCCACTGGGTACGTCGGAAGCGAACTCTGCCGTTGGTTGCTTGAACATCCGCAGTTCGAGCTGGCCGCTGTGACCTCGCACACCCATGCCGGAAAACACCTAGGCGAGGTTGTGCCTGGACTTTTCGGCTTGACCGACCTGATCCTGGAGCCCTTCGATCCGCGAGAATTATCGGCCTTTGACGCGGTCCTTCTTGCGACCCCACACGGGATCAGCGCGGAATACGTGCCGGCGTTGGAAGCGGCGCACGTGCCGCGGATTCTTGAGCTTTCTTCCGACCATCGCACCGATCCGGCCTGGGTATACGGCCTCGCCGAATGGAATGAATCGGCGCTCCTGGGCGCCACTCGAATTGCGGTTCCCGGCTGTTTTGCGACAGCCGTCCAATTGGCCGTGGCTCCCTTCGTAGCGGCGGATGCCGTACAAGGACCGATCTGCATCGCCGCAGCCACCGGCTCGACCGGATCCGGCGCGGCACCGGTGGCGGGGACCCACCATCCCGAGCGTTTTGTGAACTTTAAAGCCTATAAAGTCTTCACGCACCAGCATCTCAAAGAGATGCATGCCTTTCTAGGGATCTTGGGGACCGCACCACAATTGCACTTTGTTCCGCTGTCTGCCCCCTTGGATCGCGGCATCTTCGCCACGGTGTTCATTCCCACCGATGAGCGCACCGATCCGAACGGCCTGCTGCGCGCGGCCTACGCCGACCGACCGTTGATCCGGTTTCGCGAGGATTCACCGGAGCTTCGACACGTCCGAGGTACCGCGTTCGCGGACATCAGCGTCCACAGAGAGGGCGCGATGACCACCGTGCTGGTCGCCATCGATAACCTCGGAAAGGGCGCCGCCGCCCAGGCGATTCAGTGCCTCAATTTGTCTTTTAGGCTTCCAGCCGACACCGGTCTCAGGAGAGCGCCATGCACCCCGTAGGTTCCACCACATTTGAGGGTACCGCTATGTATGCTGGGATGAACGCCGACGATACATGGCGGCGCATGCCCCAAAAAACCGGCCACATGCTGGACACCGTAGGGGCAGGACGGCTGCCGATCACCCTGGAGTCGGGCGAAGGAGCTCTGCTTTGGGATGTGCACGGACGCACGTACTGGGACTTCTACGGCGGCCACGCGGTCACTCTGATTGGCCAGGGACATCCTCGGTGGGCCGACGCCATCGCTCGTCAGGCCAAGACGCTGTCGTTTTTCACGACGCTGGCGGATGTACCCGTTCGAACGCGCGCTACGGCGGCGTTGTGTTCTTTCGTACAAATGCCCGTGGCCTGGTTTGTCAACAGCGGCGCAGAGGCCAACGAAGCCGCGCTCAAGATCGCCCGGAAGGCCACCGGCCGCCCGGTGGTCATCGCCATGGAGCACGGGTTTCATGGGCGAACCATGGGTGCTTTGGGCGTCACCTGGGGCTACCGGGACCAGCATTCTCCGCAACACGGGGAGGTCCGATTTATTCCCTTTGGCGATCTGAATGCCCTAAAAGCAGCATTGGACGGACGGGTCGCCGCGGTGATCACCGAGCCGATCCAAGGGATCGCCGGAGTGGTCATGCCTCCACAGGGATGGCTGAAAGCCGCACAAGAGTTGATCCACGCCAATGGATCGGTGCTGATCTGCGATGAGGTGCAGTCGGGGATCGGCCGCACGGGTTGGCCGCTGGCCTGTCAAAAAGAAGGTGTCGTTCCCGATTTGGCCACGGTGGGCAAAGGTCTCGGCGGCGGTTTTCCGGTAGCTGCCCTGCTTCTGACCGAGGCGATGGCCCGCACCGTGGCGCCTTCCGAGCATGGAACGACCTTTGGTGGCGCGCCGATGGCCTGCGCCGCGGTGGAGGCCACTCTCGACGTGATCCTGTCCGAAAACCTGCTTGAAAAGTCGCGCCTACTGGGCGAACACATGCAAGCCCGGCTCGCCTCCACAGGTGCGACGGAAGTTCGCGGAAGCGGCGCTTGGATGGGCGTAGTGCTCGATCAGCCTGCAAAACCGATCGCCGCGCGCCTGCTCACCGAAGGCTTTTTGGTCGGAACTTCCTCGGATCCCTGCGTGCTCCGGCTGGCGCCACCGGCGGTGATGCCGCTGTATGTGGTCGATCAATTAGCCGAAGCGCTCACCTCTGCCCTCAAGACGTCAGTGGAAGGCACCCGATGAAGCCTTACTCTTTCGTTGACGGCTCTGAGCCCGGCGCCCAGGGCGTGCGGGACTTGGCGTTGCGGGCGCTGGAACTGCGCGGAGGGGCCAAATCTGAGCGGTTTCCTGACCAACGCCTGATCGGCGTGTTCCTCAATCCTTCCCTTCGAACGCGCACATCTCTGGAGTGTGCGGTCTATGACCTCGGGATGCACCCGATTCTGCTGAGCCCAGGCGCCGACGCCTGGAAAATGGAGCATCGACCTGGCGTCGTGATGGACGGTGACTGCCCAGAACACCTGGCCGACGCGATTCCGGTCTTGGCCGAATACGGCGATGTGCTGGCGGTTCGCGCATTTGCGGGATTGCGGGACGCCGAAGAAGACCGCTCGGACCCCGTGTTGGCCGCGTTTCTCAAATATTCACCGATTCCGGTGATCAATCTAGAATCGGCGTTGTGGCACCCCCTGCAAGGTCTCGCCGATGCCGCCACCTGGGTTTCCCATCTCGGCGAAGATCTTCGTGGAACGCCCATCACGCTCACCTGGGCGCCACATCCCAAAGCCCTGCCTGCCGCCGTCCCCAACCAGGTCGCCTTGACCGCTGCATTGATGGGCGCCAACCTGACGATCGCCCATCCTGAAGGCTTCGACCTGGATCCGCTCATCCTCAACCGCTGCGCGAACGTGGCGACCGAAAATGGCGGAAGTGTGCGGGTGGTTCACGATCAACGTGAAGGAATACGTGGCGCCCGTGTGGTGGTCGCCAAGAGTTGGAGCGGTTTTTCGGGGTACGGCCGCCGTGACGAGGAGGCGGAGCACCGCGCCCGGCTCGGCGACTGGACCGTGACCGCCAGCCAAATGAAAATGAGTGAAAATGCGGGGTTCATGCACTGTCTTCCGGTACGACGCAATGTGGTCGTCGCGGACGAGGTGATCGACGGCCCCAACAGTTGGACGACGGAAACTGCTGGTTTGCGGCGCTGGACCGCGATGGCACTATTGGAACGTATGCTTGCCGCACGGGGAGAAAATCCATGGAACGCCTGATTGAACTGCTCGACGCCATTCCGTACTTGCGCGCTTACTCGGGGCAGACGTTTGTAGTAAAAGCCGGCGGCGAACTGCTGGAAGAAGCGCGTTGGCGCGACGGGATCGCGCGCGATTTGGCGGTCCTGCACCGGCTGGGCATTCGGGTGGTGCTGGTGCACGGCGGCGGACCCCAGCTCGATGCCGCCGCAAACCGTCTGTCGATCCCCAATCAATCGGTGGCTGGCCGCAGGGTGACCACCCCCGAACTGCTCGATGCAGCCATTCTCGAATGGCGGGGCCGACTTTCCACGGCCTGGGTCAACGCCCTCCGCGGCCAAGGCGAGCGGGCCGTCGGACTTTCCGGTGTCGACGGGGAATTGTTGGTGGCGGAGCGCCGCCCGCCTGTTCAGACGACCGACGATTCCGGCGCTTCCAAGTTGGTAGATTACGGCTTAGTAGGCGACTTAAAGGAAATCCGATCCGACGTCATCCGCGCCGTGTTGGGGATCCCCGCCATTCCCGTGGTCACCCCGTTGGCCAGTGGCCCAAACGGCGAAATTCTCAATGTGAACGCCGATACGGTGGCCGCCGAGTTGGCGGTTCACCTGCAAGCGGCCAAGCTGATCGTGCTCACCCGCGCGCCGGGGATTCTCTCCAATCCCGAGGATCCTGCGTCTGTTTTGCACTGGACCGACCTGGTCGAATTGGGCCAACTGGAGGAGCAGGGAATGTTGCGCGGAGGGATGCGCCCCAAAGTTGCAGCCGTTCGACGGGCGCTTCTGGGCGGCGTCCCCAGAGTTCACGTGGTGGATGGCCGGCGAGCGGGAAGCCTGCTGTCCGAGGTGTTTACCACCGAAGGAAGCGGCACTCTCGTGGTCATGGAGGCCGATGAGACGCCCGCTGAGCCGCTGAGCGGCACCCCTCGATGAACGCGATTGGCCTGCTTGAGGCGTTGGTGCGGATTCCTTCCGTGTCCGGCGACGAACAGGCGATCGCGACATGGTTCGCAGACTTCTTGACACGTCAAGGGCTGGAAGTCGAGGTCTTGGACCGCAATGTGGTCGCTCGGGTGAGGGGAATCCGCCCCGGGCCAACCTTGATGTTCAACTCCCACCTGGATGTGGTGCCGGTGGGGCCCGGCTGGGACACTGACCCCTTTGTACCTACCTTTGTCGGCGACCGAATGTTCGGGCGCGGCAGCAACGACGCCAAAGCTTCGGTGACGGCGATGGCGTTGGCGGCGATCGCCCTATCGAAACATCCCCCCGAATGCGGGGAACTCCTGTTTGCGGCCACCTGCGAAGAGGAGAGGGGACGAGCTGGGCTGGAGAAAATCCTCCCTTCATTGGGCAAAATCGATGCCGCGATCATCGGCGAGCCCACCGGACTTCATCCGGCGGTCGCTCAAAATGGCCTCTTGATCCTCGAGTTGTGCGCCGAAGGCCGACCGGGACATGCCGCGCGCCCCCATTTGGCGGTGAACGCGATCGACATCGCCGCGGCCGATGTTCTGGCGCTCCACGCGCTCCAGTGGGAGCCGAAGAACCCTCATGTCGGCCCGATGACCCTCGCCGTTACTCAGATTCAAGCGGGCACGGCTCACAACGTGATCCCCGGGGAGTGCCGGATGGTGGTTGATATCCGAACGATCCCTGAGATTCCACCTGAGGTGGTCACTGGACGCGTCAAGGCCACCGTCAAGAGCCAAGTGGTGGTGCGCTCGGATCGCTTAGCTCCGGTGCGAACGCCGGAAGGAGCACGAATTCTCGCTTCGGTGATGTCGGCGAACCCTGACGGGCGCCCGTTTGGCAGCCCGACGCTTTCGGACTGGGCGCATTTGAAGGCCATTCCCGCCGTGAAGATCGGTCCAGGATTGTCCGAAGTGAGCCACACCGCCAACGAATGGGTGTCGTTGCCCGAGGTCGAGCGCGCCGTCGAAGTGTATGAGCGGATCGCGCGGCACTATTTGTCCTAGGCAAAAAAAGCCGCACCCACAGGCGCGG
>SYKL01000080.1 GCA_005797785.1 Pseudomonadota bacterium
AGCCGTCGTTTCACTCCTTCCTTCCTCTGCAAGCAGCGGAGACCTCGAATTTGATGAAGAAGACGTCGAGGTGTTTCGCGGCGATCGCGCGGTGCTCGCCGCCGCCTCCACCGAAGGAAAAGCTCCTCCCAAAGAGGTACCTACGAAGGTGGAAAGCGCTCGCGCTCCCGTCCCGGTCGGACCCTATCCACACGCGCGACGCGAAGGGGAATGGATCTACGTTTCCGGCATGGGGCCGCGACAACCCAGTACCAACCTCATTCCTGGCGGGCCAGTTCGCGATGCCGCCGGGCAACCGCTCCCCTACGATATCGCCGCTCAGACCCGCGCCACCATCGAAAACATTCGCTCCGTCCTGGAAGATGCGGGTGCATCTCTGCAAGACGTGGTGGACGTCAGCTGTTATCTGATCGATATGGCGCGCGATTTCCAGACGTTCAACGAAGTCTATCGCGAGTATTTCGCTTCGATCGGGGCGACCCGCACGACCATCGAAGTTCGCGCGTTGCCCACCCCGATCGCCGTGGAACTCAAGGTCGTCGCCCGCGTTAAAGGCTAACTCTACCCCGTCGGCGAACGAATGCCGGGAGCAACGCCAACCACCAAGGCCCTGCAGAATGGGCGCAGCCAATTCCCTTTCCGCAGATTCCCACATCGGCATCCGCATCGTCGCAATCACCGGGCCGGGCCGCCCACCCGTTTTCACAGACTCCAGTCTCGGAAATCGTGCGTTCATCCCCAAGACCATCCCCATCGGCATCGCGAAAACACTCTACTGAGTCCGTCCCCGAACAGTCTTGGTCGATCTCATCGTCCGGAACGTCCGTCGCACCTGGATAGATCTCCGGGTCGTAGAGCGCGCAGTCGCCCACCACCACCCCATCTCCGTCGGGATCTCCAATGCGTATCGACAAGGAATTCGCTGCGTTTAGGCGGCCATATCCATAGTAGGGATCCCAGCCCTGCTCGTCGTCCGCATCCCCCACCCGATCTTCGGCGCCATCGATCAACAGTTGCAGCAACTCCTCGCGATCGAGCGTCGGATCTGCCGACCGCAACAGGCCGATCGTCCCCGTCACATGCGGCGCCGCTTGCGAGGTGCCGCTCCAATATTCGCCATAGTCGCCGGGTTCCGTGCCCACGCCGCAAATCAAGTTTCCTGGGGCCACCAAATCGATGTGATCGCCGAAATTGCTCCCTCCCCCCCAAACAAAAGGATCGGCGCGGGTATCGTCCAGGGTAGTAGCCCCAACCGCGATCACCGACGGGATCGCCGCCGGAAAGTAGGGCGTATCGCTGTTCGTGTTCATCATGCTGGCTACCACCAGCACATCGTGATCGTCGGCATACGAAATGGCATCTCGAAGGAGTTCATCATCCGAGGACCCACCCGCAGAAATATTGATCACCGTCGCGCCGTGATCCACCGCGTATACGATCGCCGCAGACCAAGCGGAATACCAGCCGTACCCGTCATCATCGAGGGACTTGAGGGGCAGAACGGTGCATTGCGGGCAAACCCCCGACACGCCGATCCCATTGTCTCCGCGTGCTGCGGCGATCGAAGCCACATTAGAGCCGTGCCCGAACCTGTCTGTCACATCCGAATTGCCGTCGTGAAAATTCCCACCGTTCACATCGTCGACAAATCCATTTTGGTCGTCGTCGATCTGATTTCCCGCGATCTCGCCCGTGTTTACCCAGAGCCCTCCGTCAAAATCATCGTCCAACAGATTGATGCCGGAGTCCACCACGGCCACCAATGCCTCGGACGACCCCCTTTCAAGCTGCCAAGCCGCCAAAGCATCGATGTCGGCACCGGCGACCGCATTGCTGAGGGCCGTTCCATCATTCGACAAGCTCCACTGATTCGAAAACCCAGGATCGTTTGGCGCTTCCAGCTCCCCCCCGGCGGAATCCTGAGGATCCGGCCGAACGTACCGGACCCCCGGAATCTTCGCTAACGTTCGGCTCTTTTCCCAGACGTTCCCGGGATCAGCAAGGTACGCCCGCGCGAAGCCCGACCAACGATCCGACCGATGTCCAGGAAACAAGGGGACGAACTTGACGACGCCAGCGGCGTGAACCGCCCGCTCCACAGCCTCTGATGGCGGACGTCCATCCACGCCAAGAGGCTGGTCGAAAGCAATCACCACCCAATTGGGAGCGACCACTTCCGAGGCATTCGCAGCGCACCACCAGACCCACCACATCGCCGACACCGCCCCGACCATCGTACCCTGGCGAAACCGCATCGGAAACGCTACATCCGGCCCATGCGCATCGTCGACATTTCCCCTCCGTTGACACCTCGAATCGCGGTTTGGCCCGGCGACGTTCCCTTTTCGCGTACCATCACCTGTGCCATTTCCGAGGGCGCAAACCTCGATCTTTCTTCCATCGCCACCACCGTCCATGTCGGCGCGCATACGGACGCACCCAGCCATTATGATGGAAACGGCGAGGGAATCGGCGAGCGCCCTCTCGACGCCTACCTCGGACTGTGCCAGGTGATTCGCGTGTGGATTGGCGCCGGAGAGCGCCTTCGTCCTGAACATGTCACGGAACCGATCCGCGCGCCGCGGGTGTTGTTCCATACGGGAACCTTTCCGGATCCCGAGCGGTTCAACACCGATTTCGCGAGCTTGTCGCCCGAATTGGTGCACGAACTCGCCGATCAGGGGGTTTGCCTTGTGGGCATCGATACCCCTTCGATCGACCTCTTTGATGACAAAGCGCTGCTTTCGCATACCGCCGTCGCAAAGCGTGATCTCGCTATTCTTGAAGGAATTTGCCTCGACGACGTCAAAGCGGGCCTGTACACCCTGATCGCCCTGCCGCTGCGTTTGCCGGGCGCTGACGCCTCGCCCGTTCGCGCGATATTGATCGAATCTTCTGGGGGTGTCCCTTGGTGATGGACGAGGACAACGACGATGGCTTGGGCGGCCGAAGCCGAACCCGGCGCGAAATCTCCGAATCCAATCGGTTCGCCGCCGATTTGGTGGAGTTGTACCCCTGGCAGTTGCGCCAAGCTCACCTGCCCGAGGACCTGATCGCGCTCGTCATCGAGGGTCGAAGCATCGATTCCCCGATCGCCCGCAAACGCCAGCTGGGTCGAATCGACGGTTGGATCCGCGACGCATCAGAAGAAAGTATCGCTCAAATCGAGGAAACGGTGAAGGCAGCCGCCCGCGGAGAATCGGCGGTCGCTCGGCAAGTGGAGAGTTGGCGTCAGAGGTTGGTGGATGGCGGAGAAGGCTCGATCGACGCCTTTGTTGCCGCACACCCGAACGAGGAACGCCAGCGGATCCGACAACTGGTCCGAAACGCCGCCAAAGAGGTGCCCGCAGGCCGGGCCCACGCCGCCCTGACCTCAGCGTTGCGCAAGGTGCTCACCGACGAGACGTAACCACGAAATCAGCTGGTGAAACGAGGTCTTTCGCGGCCGGTGGTCATCGACCCTTGCCCTGGAGCTTCGTCCGAAAGAGGATGACGGGCGCGACAACCGGGAGGAAGCCATGACGACTCAACATGCGGGCCTGAAAGCGTGGGTTGACGAAATGGCTGCGCTCACCAAGCCGGATCGCATCGTCTGGTGCGATGGTTCCGCGGAGCAACGCGCGCAATTTACCGCCGAGGCGGTTCGCGATGGCGTGCTAAAGCCGTTGAACCCGCAGAAAAGACCAGGATGTTATATCGCTTATAGCAATCCCAACGACGTCGCACGCGTCGAGCACCTGACGTTCATCTGCACCCCCACCAAAGCCGAGGCGGGACCGACGAACCACTGGATGGCACCGGACGAAGCCTACACCAAATTGCGTGGGTTGTTCGATGGTTCCATGCGCGGCCGCACCATGTACGTGGTCCCCTATGTGATGGGCCCCCTTTCATCACCCTTCTCCAAAATCGGTGTAGAAATTACCGATTCCGTCTATGTGGTACTCAACATGGGCATCATGACCCGGATGGGCAAGCCAGCGCTGGATATGCTGGGTACCGACGGCGACTTCAACCACGGGCTACACTCTACCCTCGACTGCAACCCCGAACGCCGCTTCATCTGCCACTTCCCTCAAGACAACACCATTTGGTCGGTTGGATCGGGCTACGGCGGAAACGTCCTGTTGGGCAAGAAGTGCTTGGCGTTGCGGATCGGCAGCTACCTCGGCAAAAAGGAAGGTTGGCTCGCCGAGCACATGCTGATTCTCGGGGTGGAAAGCCCCGAAGGACAGACCACCTATGTTGCGGCGGCTTTCCCATCCGCTTGCGGAAAAACCAATTTCGCGATGATGATTCCCCCCAAACGCTTCGCCGGATGGAAGGTGTGGACCGTCGGCGACGACATCGCTTGGATGCGGACCGGACCCGATGGTCGATTATGGGCGATCAACCCTGAAGCAGGCTACTTCGGGGTGGCGCCAGGCACAAGTTTCTCGAGCAACGCCACGGCGATGAAAACCATCGAAAAAGATACGCTGTTCACCAATGTCGCCCTCACCGAGGACGGCGATGTCTGGTGGGAAGGCATGGGCGCCGCGCCTGAAAGGGCAACCGATTGGCAAGGTCGGCCTTGGACGCCTGCTTCGGGAGAGAAAGGCGCACACCCCAATGCGCGGTTCACCGCCCCCATGCAAAACAACCCAACTCTGTCCGTTCACGCCAATGATCCGCAGGGTGTTCCCATTTCAGCGATCATCTTCGGCGGTCGACGGGCGACCACGGTGCCGTTGGTCATCCAATCGTTCAATTGGACGCACGGCGTTTACCTCGGAGCTACGCTCGGTTCCGAGACCACCGCCGCGGCCATGGGTAAGATCGGCGTGGTTCGCCGTGATCCGATGGCCATGCTTCCCTTTTGCGGCTACGACATGGGGGAATATTTTGGCCACTGGCTGAACATGCAGGCCAAAATTCCACATCCACCAAAAATCTTCATGGTCAACTGGTTCCGCCAGGACGAAAACGGCAAGTTCCTGTGGCCGGGGTTTGGCGACAACATGCGCGTTTTGAAGTGGATTCTCGACCGCGCGCTGGGACGCGTTGGCGCACAAGAGACGCTGCTCGGATGGGTTCCCCGCGACACCGACCTCGACCTCACCGGAGTGGCCGTTTCCGACGAACAATTCGCCAAGGCGATGAAAATCGACCTCGATGAATGGACCGAAGAGCTCGAATCGCAGGGTGAATTGTTCGACAAACTGGGCGCGACGCTTCCAAAAGAGCTCGCCTTGCAACGAGAGATCCTGCGCGCCAAAGTGGCACGGGTACGGGACACCGCGTGATCTTCTACTGGAAGAGCACTTGTTCCACCTGCCGCGACGCACGGGATGTCGTCCTCGAATTGCAACCGGCGATCGAGCAGCGGAATTACGCAAAGGAACCCCTGACGGAAACCGAAGTCTTAGCCCTGGTGAAGGCAGCGGGATCCGTGGCCGCGGTTCTCAACGCCCGGCACGCCATCGCCAAAGAGAAAGGTTGGAAGGAGCATCCCCCCGGCGTTGCGGAATACGCCAAAGCGGTGGCCTCCGAAAACAACTTGATCCGCCGTCCGATCACGGTGAGGAACGGCAAAGCGGTCGTCGGCTTTGTACGCGACGAACTTCAGTCTTTGCTGAAGTAGTCAACCGCTTTACCACCGCAACCTCTGTCGGCGGTCAAACCCGACGCGACCAAGCCCACTTTGCGGATTGCGGGTGGCCAGCGGACCGAATACGCTCTGGTTTCGTCATGGTCCTGGCACGGACACGACACAAGGCCCTCCCGATGCAAAACGCCCCTCTCCTGGTTGTTCTCGCGATCGCCATCCTGTTGGTAACGCCGCGAGATGCCCAAGCTTACCTGGATCCCAATACCGGAAGCATGATGCTCCAAATGGCCGCCGCCGGCCTTCTGGGTGCGGTCGTCACCTTGCGATTGTATTGGCAGAAAGTAAAAGACTTCTTCACGGGCAACAAAGGCGCGGCGGGTTCGGATGACAAATCATAGGATTGCGGGCTCCTTTCGGGATCCCAGCGGCTTTTTGTTCAAGAAAGAGGGCGTGGTCTATCGCCAAATCAATCCCTCCGGCGCCGTCTTGTATGACGCCCTCATGGGATCCGGGCTCTACGAGAGTTTGGTCAAGGCCAACCTCCTGATTGCTCACGAGGAGGTCGATGTCCGCCTGGAGGGCGCCCCGGACGCCTACAAGGTCATTCGCCCCGTTCAACTTCCGTTGATCAGCTATCCCTACGAGTGGAGCTTCGGGCAGCTGAAGGCCGCCGCGTTATTGACGCTGACGATGCAGAAAAAAGCCCTTGAAAAGGGCATGGTTCTCCGCGATGCCAGCGCGTACAATGTGCAGTTTCACGAAGGGCGGCCGGTGTTTATCGACACCCTGTCCTTCGGGCCGTACACCGAAGGAGAACTCTGGGTTGCATACCAGCAATTCTGCAAGCATTTCCTCGCACCCCTTGCGCTCATGGCCAAGGTCGATGTCTCGTTATTGCAGCTCCTGCGGGCAAACATCGACGGAATCCCGCTCGACCTGGCGAGCAAGCTGCTCCCCTTTTCAACCAAACTTTCCCCTTTCTTGCTTACACATCTGCACTTGCATGCCAGCAGCACCCGCAAGTATGCAGACGCCGCCGCATCGGGCGGCAATTCTCCGGTCAAGCCAGGCGCCGGAATGTCCAAAGACAAGATGGTTACCTGGATTGAAAGCCTTAAAATGGGCGTCGACGCCCTCGACTGGACGCCCACCGGCACTGAATGGGGCGACTACTACGCCAACACCAACTACACCAAAGCGTCCCACGAGCACAAATCGGAGTTGGTCGCGGAGTTTGTCGGAAAAGTCGGCGCCAAGGTCGTGTGGGATCTCGGCGCTAACACGGGTGTGTTCAGCAAGATCGCAGCAAACCAGGGTGCGAAAGTCTACAGTTTCGACATCGATCCTGCGGCCGTCGAGCGAAATTGGCGCAATGTCGTCGCCGAAAAAGAGACCCGGATCCTTCCTTTGCTGCAGGACCTCACCAATCCAAGCCCCGCCATCGGGTGGGACTTGGATGAGCGAAGCTCCTTCCTCGATCGTGGTCCCACCGAGCTCGCCATGGCGTTGGCGCTGATCCACCACATCGCCATTTCCAACAATGTGCCCCTGCAGCGCATTTCGAAGTTCCTGCAGAAGGCATGCAAACACCTGATCATCGAGTTTGTGCCCAAGGAAGATTCGCAGGTACGTCGGTTGCTCGCCACCCGCGAAGACATCTTCCCCGACTACCATCTTCAGGGGTTTGAGCGGGCCTTTTCGGAGCATTTCCGCATTGTTGAGAAGCGCGAAATCCGCGAGTCGGTCCGCACGCTCTATCTGCTGGAACGCCTGTGACCTCGGTCGAAGCGCCCAAAGTGAGCGGGCGCCACCCCAAAGCATGGCTGGAACGCCCGTGGGTGTTTCACCCCTTTCTGGTCACCCTCCCCACCTTGTTAGCGTTCACCCAGAAGAATCTCGCCATGGCCGGCCCCGAAGCCGGGGTGTGGATGTACTTGGTGTTTTGCGGCGTGGCCGTCGTCGGAATGCTGCTTCTTCAGCAGATTCTCGGCAATCCGCGAAAGGCGGGGGTGATCGTTTCCCTGTTGTTGCTCGGTTTCGTCGCCAACAAATCCATGGGCGATTGGTCTTCCACGATTTGGCTGGGCATTTTCGCCGCGGTGGTGGGCGCCGCGTTGATGCGCACCCGCATGGACATCCCCACCACCTTCTTCAATGTCGCGGCGTTGATCGCCGTAGCCAAGCCGGTGTACGATTTCGTTCAGGCCAACAATGCGCCACACCAGCCGGTGGTCAAAGCGGATTACCTCGAAAGCGGTCGGGTTGTACCCCATCCACCGCCCAATCCCCCCGACATCTACTACATTGTGTTGGATGGCTACGGCAGAAGCGACGTCCTACGCCGGCTGTACGCCTTTGACAACAAGCTCCCGAAGGAGCTAGAGAAGCGAGGATTCTACGTCGCGGATCAGGCACACAGCAATTATTCCCAGACCGCCCTCTGTTTCTCCGCCACCTTCAACATGGATTGGGTCGAAAACCTCCTCGACCAACCCGACAAAAAGTCCCAATGGCGGCGTCCATTGAGCCAGTTGGTCAGCGACAACCGCACCGTTCATGGGCTGCGGGACGCCGGCTACCACATCATCGAGTATCCGAGTGAATACTCGGTCACCCACTTGGCCGATCCCGACGAATCGCGAAGTCCCTTCCTGTATTTTACCGAATACGAGTACATTTTCCTTTCGGGTACCGCACTCGGCAAGGGGACCAAGTTGCTCGGCTACCCTCAAGCTCGGGTTTCGCAGGAAATTCGCCGAAATACGCTGAGCTGGGTGCTCACCGACCTACGCAAAGGCGATCGCACGCCCGGACCAGCGTTCGTATATGCCCATTTGGTCGCCCCACATCCCCCATTTCTGTTTAAGCCCGATGGATCCTACCGACGCTCCGATCTGCCGGCGACCTTCAACGATGGAAGCCATTGGAAGGGGCTTGCAAAGCGCTCAAAGGAAAAATACGTCCCCGGCTATCGGGATGCCGTGCAATACCTGGACGACATGCTGATTGAAGCTGTGGATGGTATTCTGAAAAATTCCGAGCAGCCGCCGATCATCATCATCCAAGGCGATCACGGTCCCGCATCGAAGCTGGATTGGAAATCGGACAAAAAGACCGATCTTCAAGAACGCATGAGCATTTTGCTCGCCTACCACTTTCCGGATCAGGACTATTCGCAGCTGCGCGAGGACATCACCCCGATCAACAGCTTCCGGGTGGTGTTCAACCAGTATTTGGGCGCCGAAATTCCACAAGTTGAAGACAAGGTGTACTTCAATGTGTGGTCGAGCCCGTATCGGCCGATCGACGTCACCGAGCAATTGCGGAAGTTGGACCACCCGGAAGAGGCGATTCCGACCGACGAGGTCGAGGGCGACGTCGCCGAACCCGAAGAAAAGCTGCGCAAGCCCAAAAATCCGATGTTCTCGGTACCGAGGGTAAAGCACGAATAGGCGAAATCGTAAACCGCTTTACGATTTCCCAAATCCGGTCGCCACCAGAAAAAACTCTCGGCTGTTTTGGCGCACCGCTTCTGGTTTGACCCTCTTGGTCGTCGAAAAGTGCTTACGGACCTCCAGTTCATACGCTTTCGCGTCCTGGCCCTCGAACACCTTCACGACAAAGCTCCCGCCAGAAACCAAGGAGGCAACAGCCACCTGAAGCGCTCCGGTCGCCAGTTCGATCTGCGCAAAATGATCGGCGTCCCGCGCGCCCGTCGTCAGCGGTGCCATGTCTGAAAGCACCAAGTCCGGCTTATCCCCAAGAATTTGAACGAGTTCCTCCGACGTAATGTCGAAGATGGACTTGGTGAGAAAGGTCCCGCCTGGAAGCGAAACGGGCGTCAAATCAATCCCTACCAAAGCACCTTTCGGACCAATCTGCTCGATCGCAAATGCCGACCAAGAACCGGGCGCGCAGCCCAAATCCATGACCCGCTGGCCCTTTTTCAGCAGTTTGAACCGTTGATCGATTTCCTGGAGCTTGTATACCGACCGTGCGGCATACCCCTCCTCCTTCGCCATCTGCGTGAACCGATCGGGTTTTTTATACGGATTGCTCACAGCTTTCCTCCG
>SYKL01000081.1 GCA_005797785.1 Pseudomonadota bacterium
GGAAAAGGACCAGGTGCGTTTTTGCCATCCTTGGCGGGATTGTGTGGTTTGGCGGGCGATCGAGCTGGATATTCCCGATATTCCGGCGTCGTTTTGGCCGTCATCGCGCGCGGATTTGTAAAACCCTTCCCCACGGTTGGTCGCGGATGGAAACATCCGATACGGAAAGAAGGTCGAGGTTCGGATGATTTGGATGTGGGCAGTGGTCCAAGCGTTCGCGGGTGCTCCGTCGCCCGGCCGAGAGGAAGCCATCCTCTCGTACGACCAATGGGGCGTTTTCCCGGGTGCCCCGGAAGAAAAGGCGTATGGGCCAGATCATCTCGCAGCGGGGCCGCTCGGATTGGCGGCCTTGGTCGATCCAACCCGTAGTCGGGTGATGGTGCTTCGCGATTTGCAGCTCGAAGGCTCCTTTCTCGCTTGGGGTGTTGATGATCTCGGGTTTACCGAAGAGGGCCAATTGTTGCTCCTTCGTGGACGCACGATCTCGTTAGTTCGTACCGATGGGACGGCACTGTCGGAAATGACGGTCCCAGACCTGGTGCCGACATCGATCGTTCTTCAGGTGGAGGGTTCGCGGGTCTGGGGGGCCGATGCCTTTGGCAACCGACACGCCATCGCGGAGATCGGCATTGGGGGACTGTCCGCGCCGGATGGACGTTCGTATCAGCGCAATCCGACTCGCGCTCTGATCGGCGTGGGCCAGGTGACCATTGGCGCATGGTCCTTCCCCGTGGCCGGCGGCGCGAAAATGGGCGTTCGCGTTGTGGATAATGCGAGTGTTGCGGTGGTGGACGCATTGGTGGACACTTCGCCGATCCGCGTGAGTCGGGAAATTGTCACTCCTTCCGCCCGGTGGACGCTGGATTTGGCGGGGCGTCAGTATGCCCCGGTGGACGATGTGGCGGTCGGCAGCGACGGCACATTGATTTGGTTTGAGCCCCTGGCAGATGGCTTGCATCTGTATCGGACAAAGCCATGAATTTGGTATTGCTGGTGGCGTCAGCGTGGGCGGTGGATCGCGAAGCGACCCTCGACCATGCCGCGGCGTATGCGGCCCATGAGTGGACGATGACCGCCGAAAATGAGTCGGCCGATTGCTCCGATGATTATGAGTGCGACTACACCGCCGGGACCTACCGCGGCCTTCCGTACGATTGGGGTGGGTACGTCACGCTCGAGGAGTACGATCAAGATTTACTCGATGGTTTGGCGGCAGGCAGCCACAGTTGGCATGGGGTTTTGAGCTGCACCACCGGTGTGGACTGCTCGGGCTTTCTGTCAAAAACCTGGGAGACGGGTCACTATTCCACGTCGACCTTCAGCTCTGTGACCTCCAATATCGATGCCTCCGATTTGTTGCGCGGTGATGCCATCAATGACGCGGGCAGCCACGTCGTGCTGTACACGCACGAGACGAACGCGGGTCAGCCCATCTTTTACGAGGCCACCAGTGGCTCGGCTAATAAAGTCCGGTTGAACGCCAATGGCGGCTGGGCATACGTCAACGGGTACCAGCCGATCCGTTACGATGAAATGCAGGACGGCTCGCCGACGGGCACCAAGGACTCGGCGCGCCAGATTGTATCGTTCCCGTATGAGGATTTCCGTTGGACGGCCGGTGCTGCATCGGACTCCATCGATTCCTACAGTTGTGCCCCTTCCACCGATGAATCCGGGCCAGAAGTGCTGTATGTGTTCTCCGCGGCGACCGCGGGCACCCTGCACGTGGTGGTCAGCGATGACGCGGCGGTGGATGTCGATGTTCACGTGATGACCGAGCCTAATGGCGAATCCTGCTTGGCCCGCGACGATAGCGAGGTCGAAGTCGCGGTGGAACCCGGCGAGGTCTGGATTTCGGTCGACACCTACGTCAGTGGAAATGAGTTTCCGGGTCCATTCTTGCTCACAGCGACCTTCACGGGTGAGGCAGGGGATCCGCCGGAGACGTTGGACACGGACGACGACACCACGGCGATCGAGGGCGGCTTGCACGATCGCAAGGCGGTGGCTCACGGGTGCGGATGCAACCATGGCGCCGCGGGAATGTCGGCGTTCTCCCTGCTGCCGTTGTGGATGCTGCGGCGTCGCCGCGGGCGCTAATCGTCAACCGACTTGACGATTTCGGACCACGCACCAGCGTTCCAAGGGGCATTTAGGGCACACTGCCGCCTGGAATTTCCCGTTACACGCACCGGAAATGCCCAAATGCGCGATGGCGAAGTCGTACCGAAGCGGATCGCTGGGGTCGAGCTTCCTTAGGGACGCGGTGATGTCCTCGGCGGTATCCCAAGAATCGGTGTTCCGCGTGGTCAGCCCCAAAAAACGTCCGATGCGTCCAATGTGGGTATCGAGCGGGATCACCAATTGAGCGGGCGAAAACTCCTTCCATAGGCCGAGATCGATGCCGTCCGTCGGGCGAACCATCCAACGGAGGAAGAGATTCCAGCGTTTGCAGGCGGATCCATCGTCGGGCGAGGGGAGAAAGTACTGAAAACCGCGCGGCAGTTCTCGAAACGACGCCGCCGAAAGGCCGCACTCTTTGGCGTGTTTGACCGATGTGGCGCGCAGGCGATCGACGGCTCGGCTCAATCCCTGGCGCACGGTTGGTCCAGCAAACAGAGGGGAGAGGCTCGGTTGATCGCGCAAATGTTCGCGAAGCACCGTGAACAACAGGACAAAGTCCACTCCGCGGTTCCAGCGGTACACCAGATGTCGATAGGCGTCGCCGTGAAGCTCGGGTTGAAAGCTTCGAATGGCGTCTTCTGGGCCGCCCCGCCTGTCGAGCAACGCAAACACCTCCCGCAGCACAGGTCGAAACAGATCCACCCTTCCGTACGCAAGAAATGCGGCGATCAGCGCGGCCAGTTCCTGATCGGCAGGCTTTGAATACGACCGTGGGAAGTGAACGGGATCGGCAGCAATTCTCAACGAGCGATCGGTGCCCGCCAATAGAAGGTCGAGGACAGCTTTGAGCGAATGCACGGTACGGTCCTTCGCCGTTAAGCTATCCTTAAAAGGGGGGTGCCGTGCGCGGGGAGATCGTCACTTTACGGCGTGTGGCGCTCGAACTGTCGGTGTTCGCGCTTGCGTGCCTGTTTTCGAACGGTGCTGCGGCGGAGGAGCCAGCACTGGTATGGCGTTGGCCAGAAGGCGTTCACCGCCGCTTTTTTGTTGAAAGCGAGGTTGCTGTGCCTAGCCCCGTGTGGTTTGTCGCGGATCGCAACCGCGAGGCGAGGGTGATTGCTTGGCAATTGCGCTTGGTTCTGGATTGTTCGTTG
Organism: Pseudomonadota bacterium; assembly: GCA_005797785.1. Taxonomy (GTDB): domain Bacteria; phylum Myxococcota_A; class UBA796; order UBA796; genus SYKL01. Next base: position 3,279 of record SYKL01000081.1, read on the forward strand.
AAGTTCCGCGAGCGACGGGCCAACGAGTTGGCGTGCGTGGTGGAGGATGTCGGTTTGCTGGCGGCGGCGGTTCCGGGCGATGGCGACTCAGTATGGGCCGGTCCCGTGCTTCCCGAGATCCTTGCCGAGGTCGATCAAAAGCTGACGGGCGCCGTCCTTCAGCTCGAACAGACGCCATGGGGACGCATTCGAAATGTGGATTTGGAAGGGTTGGACCGTGGAAATCGGCGCACCGGCCAGATGAATGAAACCCTTCGCATGTTGTTGCTCCGCGCGGTCGCCGGCCTTGATCTCCAGTTGCCCAAAGGAGGCGTAACGACGGACAAAGTGTGGACTCAACGAGAATCCTTGCTGATGAAGGCGCCCAATCAGTCTGGCTCGTTTGGAGGAGAAGAGTCCTTGCATCAAGTGTTTCAAGAGGTGGACACCCGTCGCGTGATCCGTTCCGTCGGCCGAGGGATGGTGGTGCCGATGAGCGGGAGTTCCGATGAGACGCTCAACCTCTACGATTCCCGGTTGGAGAGCGCGGCGGTGTTCGATGTGGCGTCCGGTGCGCTCTCCGAACGGGTATGGACGGTTTCCGGCACGCCGACGGCATCTTCGGCCGCTGCCGAAGGATTGTCGGGACTTCCGTACTACCAGCGAGGCCGGCTGCGGATGGTGGGAGATGCGCTAGTGGATGTCGGTGCGACGGGAGAGGTGGGACCTCCGGGACAAACACCCACCAGCCTGCATTCTTGGTCGCCGCTGTTGCCATGAAACCCGTTCCCCCCGAAGTTATCGCCTTGCTGGTCTGCCCCGTGTGCAGAGCCGAATTCGCCCATGACGAGCGATGGTGGCGTTGTTTGGCGTGCAGGGCGAAGTATCCGGTCGTGGATGGAGTACCGGTATTGACACCGGAAGCAAGGCGCCCGATCGTCGAGGACCGATGAAGGTTTTGCACCTGGATACCGGTGGAGAGTGGCGGGGCGGCCAGCAGCAGCTTCTCCATTTGGCGGAACACATGCCGGAAAGTGTCGTTTTGCTGCCGCACGGGCCGTTGCTCGACCGCCTGCGGGAGCGGGGGGTTTCGACGCTGCGGTGGGCAGGGGCCCTGCGAGGGGTTTGGCAACTGCGAAGGTTGATCGTGGCTACTGGCGCGGACTTGGTGGCCGCCCACACCTCCCAGGCGCATCAGGCGGCGTGGTTGGCCGGGGCGAAGGTGGTGGTTCACCGTCGCGTCGATTTTGTTCCGCATCGGCGCAGCGCGTGGAAGTATCGGTATCCCATAGGTTTTGTCGCGGTGAGTGGTGCGGTCGGGCGAGTGCTCCAATGCTCAGGAGTTCCCGAGGAACGCATCGCTATTGTGCCCGATGGAGTAGTGCTTCCGAGGGTGAACCGCGCGGCGACGTCGGGCGCGGTGCGGCTGTTGGCGGTCGGCGCGCTTGTCCCCCACAAGGGGCACGAGGATTTGGTTCGCGCGATGTCGCTTTTACCGGAGTCCTTTCACTTGCGGGTGGCGGGTGATGGACCGGAGCGGACATCGTTGGAACGGTTGGCCCGATCCCTGGGGGTGGAGCATCGAATCCGCTGGTTGGGGTGGTGTTCGGACCTCACTGGTGAATGGGCGCAGGCGACGCTCGTGGTCCATCCCTCCCGCGAAGAAGGGCTTGGACAGTCTGTTGTGGAGGCAATGGGCGCAGGGGTCCCGGTCGTGGCGACCTGCGCGGGAGGGCTCGCAGAACTGATCGATGATCGGACGGGATGGTCTGTTCCACCTAGGGATCCATCGAGTCTCGCTTTAGCGATCCGTAGGGCGATCGAGGAGCCCACAGAAGCGTTCGCCAGAGCTCAGAACGCCCAGGAACGGGCGGTTACCTACTCCGTCAATCGAATGGTGGAAGGCACGCTCCGCGCCTATCGGCGATTTCTAAGCCGGCCGATCCGTTCGGATGGTCAACCCGTTTACTAAATGGCTTCCCACCGCAGCGGCAGGTTCCGCCTTCCGAGCCGTTCGAGGAAGGGCTTCGTTGGAACGCCACTTTCTAAGCGAAGAGCACCCCGCTCGGTCTCACCCGCGACCAACATTTCCAGTACCGTGGCGGCAGGAAAGGCGGTGCAGCGTTCCATGGCGGAAAACCCGGTCTTTGGATCGAACCGATCCAACATCACCCAGCGACCTCCGGCGCCCGATCCGGTGGCGGTGACCATCAACGCGATGCAATCCTTGCTTTCCGGCTGGTATAGGCGCGGAAACAGCAGTTCCGCGAGTACGTCTCTCGGGCGAACGTGCGCTCCGCGGACCAAGATCGGTTCCTCGGAGAGCAGGCCCGCATCCCGATACGCGCGAAACATGCCTACATGGCCGGGATACCTCAGGGTCTTGTATTCAAAGGAGTGCAGCCGGTTGGCGAAGGAGGCCGGCGCTGTCGAGGTGCCGCCAGTGGTGACAAAGGCTTCCAAAGCGCCAAGTCCCGGAAAGTCGATCGCTTCCACTTCGTCAAGCGCATTTACTTTCTGAAGGAGGCCGTCCCTCAAGATGTCCGCTTCGCCGGCGTATTCATTAAGCAATCCCGCCATGGAGAAAACGAGATGGTACTGAAAGGCCCCGGTGGGGACCTGGGGAAGTCCGCCGCAAACGATGCGAATGTCCCGGGTACCGGGCGCTCGCTCGATGGCGTCGGCGGCCAGGGTATTGCCAAGGCCGGGAGCGAGCCCACAATCTGGAACCAACGCGACATTGGCCCTTCGTGCCGCTTCATCGAGCGCGAGCACTTCGGCGCTAACGCCCGTGTTTCCGCCGAGGTCCACGTAGTTGAGGCCTGCGGCCACGCACATTTTCGCCAAGGGGGGGTTGAGAAAATATGGGACGCAGGAGAGGAATCCTTGAGCGCCATCGATGGCATTCGCGAGGGTTGAGGGCGCCGATGCGTCCCCTTGAAGGGCGACTGCGCGCCCGCCGGTGAGCTCAATGACCCTTTCGGCGGACTTTTTGGCGCGTCCTAGATCCGTGTCCACCAAACGAACTTCTTGGGCGCCGTGAGCCAGCAGGTCGTAAGCGGCGCATGTTCCTTGCATTCCGGCACCAAGCACCACATAGATCGGTTTTGTCATGCCGTTTCCCCCCGCGATTTGTGTCAAACGCCGCCGGTGGATACCCTTCTTGGGGAGCGCCGTCATGGTCTCGATGCTCGCAATCGGATTTCTCGGCTTGGCATGGGCCTCCTCACCCGATGAGGTGGCGGCGGACGCCCTAGCCAAGGCGGAATGGCGCCGTCTCGGAGTGGAGTCGCTGGTCGAAAGCTCGGCGTTGGCCGAGGGAGATCTTCGTCCTGAGTTGGCACGGGCCCTAGGCCAATTGAAGACCGCAGAGGCGCTTCCCGCGTTGTTGGCGCTGCGCGACGAACCCGATCGGGCGACGGAGCTCGCGATTGCGGAAGCGCTGGGGTATACGCCGGATTCGGCTGAGATTCTGCGGGCGTGGTTGGATGCGACGGGCACCGATGGAATTTGGCTTTCACGGCCGCGTTCAAACGATCTTCGCCCCGTCCTCCTTCGGAGTTTGGGCCGCCAAGGGGATGCCTCCGACATCCCTAGGTTGATCGCGGCAGTATCCGAGCCATGGCCGATGGGGGCCGTGGCCGCCGATGCGCTGGCCAAGTTTTCCCGCCGTGGAATTGCCGGGACCGATCAGGCAGTGCATGCGCTCATCGCGAATTTGCAGCGTATGGATCCTCGCATTGTTTCCGCCTCCGCGCACGCGCTGCGGCGGGTGGGTCTCGCACAGGCGACCCCGGGCGAATTGGAAACTGTGCAGAAAAGTGTGTTTCGTGCTCCGGGATCCGCACCGCGAGCGTGGTTGGCGCGAGCCGTTTGGGGGCATCTGGGGCGGGCCTCGCGCGCGCGCTTGTTTGCAGAAGGGATGGCGGATCCCAATGTGCTTGTTCGCATCGCTATTTTGGATGCAGTTACCCAAGGAGACGTCGACGCGGCACAATTGGAACCGTTTTTGAACGATCCGCAACCGACGGTGCGATCCGCGGCCACGGCGGCCCTCGGGCGAACGGGTGGCTCGGGTGCGGCGTTGATCCTCCGCCATCGGGCCGACGATCCCAACCCTTGGGTGGCAGCGGAGGCGGTGCGCGCGCTGTTGGTGGCGAAGGAACCGGTGGATTTGAGTTGGATGCTGGATCCGAGCCGACCCACCCAGGTGAGAGCGGCGGTGGCATCCCAATTGCGCGATGCGGGACCGATCTTTCAAGGGTTGGCGGATCCCGAGCCGATGGTGCGTTCATCGGCCGCAGAAGCACTTTTAGAGGCGGATCTTCATCTTTCGGAGCCGGAGGTGATGTCGCTGTTGGCTTCCGACGACGCGGTGGTGCGAATTTCTGCGATCGAATGGCTCAAACGCCGAGAATCGAGACCCGGAGTGGTGCCCTGGTCGGTGGCTCGCCCCCTGCTGTTGGCGCTGCAAGGGGAAAACGACCCCGAGGCTCTGGTTTCAGGGATGGCGCTGCTGCAAACGCGCGTGTTGCGGCGTACTAAAGATGTGGATCTGAACAATCCCGGTTGGAAGGCGCTGGTCGAACGGGCGGCGGTTCATCCCGATCGCAGCGTGCGCACCGGGGCCACGTCGCTGGCTTCGGATTTGAAACTGGTTTTACCGCGACGGGATGTGGTGGACGCGATCGATCTGCCGGTGTTGAAGCAAGCGCGGCAGATTCGTTCGGCGCGGGTGACGACCAACAAAGGAGAGTTCCGGATGGAGCTTCATCCTGAGGTTGCGCCGCTTGCGGTGGTCAATTTCGCGGCGCTCGCGGAAGCCAATTTCTACGATGGAGTGGTGTTTCATCGTGTGGTTCCAAGTTTTGTCGTTCAGACCGGGGATCCTCGCGGAGATGGCTCCGGTGGACCGGGGTGGACGCTCCCGGACGAACTTTCGGCGCGCTCGTATGTCGAAGGCGCGGTCGGCATGGCCCGTTCGGGGCCGGATACCGGGGGTTCTCAGTGGTTTATCACCCTAAGCCCGCAGCCCCACCTCGACGGCGACTACACCTTGTTTGGCAACATCACCGATGGCATGACGGTCGTACATCGCCTTGAATTGGGAGATCGCGTCGAGGACATCGTCATTGAGAGGGTCGACACCCCATGAAATGGGAGGGCACGCCACGACAACAGGCGACTGCGTGCTTGGAGGCGGCGGACAGTCGAGGGCAGATCAAGCGGATCGGTGATCGCCTCGATCGCGAAGAAGAGGTCCGGCGTTGTCTGGTGCAGATCGCCGCCGAGAAGGGGATCGATCTCCCGGAGGATGTGCTGTCTTGGCCGGGAAAACGGCTGTTGCGACTGGTGCTCGATCGCGCGGAATCCGCCCAGGTGATCCGCAACCCGATTCGGCGCGACGAAGGTTTTGTGTGCGTTCATTGTGGACTTGAGGTGAGCCCACACGGTCGCACAGCGCGCAACCACTGCCCGCAATGCCTGCGGTCGCTTCATGTGGACATTGTGCCCGGAGATCGCCTTTCCTCCTGCCATGGGGTCTTGGAGCCGGTGGGCCTGTCGTTTCGGGGGGGCGATCCGGTCATCCATTACCGCTGTCGGAAGTGCAACGCCGAGGGCGTCAATCGGGCCTTGGAGGACGGTGATCCCCCCGATGATCCAGCGGCACTGCGCCGCCTTTCCGCGCAAGAACGCCTATGAAACCACTGTTGCAGCGTTTGTACGCGAATGTTCAGCGGCACGCACTTTGGGGTCCCGGGGAGTGCGTTCATGTGGCGGTAAGCGGCGGCCGTGATTCGGTGGTTTTGCTGGATGCTTTGGTGGCGACGCGGGGGATGCATCGTGCGGAGCTCGCTGTGGCGACGGTGGACCACGGCATCCGCGAAAATTCTGCTCAGGATGCGGAATTTGTGCGTGAGCTGGCGCTACGCCACGGGTTGCCATTTTTTCACTTTGCATTGAAACTTGGGCGGGAGGCATCGGAAGAACAAGCCCGAGAGGCCCGCTATCGGGTGTTGAGGCCGCTCGGGAAAGTGGCGGTCGCGCATCACGCGCAGGACCAAGCGGAAACCCTGTTGATCCAGCTGCTTCGTGGCGCGGGAGGGGCGGGTTTGGCGGGTATGGGGTGGGAGAATCAGGGGCTCGTTCGCCCGTTGTTGGATATCGAACCTGAACTTTTGGAAGAGTGGGCCGCGTTTCGGGCGCTGAGTTGGCGGGAGGACGAAACGAACCGGGATCCTCGATTCCTTCGAAGTGTCGTTCGACACCAACTGATCCCTACGTTGGATGAGCTGCGCACTGGGAGCACCCGAGCGATCGCGCGCACGGCGAGCCGGCTGGCGGAAGATGAGGATTTCTTTCGGGAGTATCTGAAGCGTTTTGATGCGAACCGGTGGTCGCGTGAGGACTTTGGCCGCTTGCCGCCCGCGATCACCCTTCGACTGTTGTTGCGGGCTTTTCCAGCCGCAACCGGGGATTGGGCCCGAGGGGCGCTGGATCAGCTGCGCACGGGTTCGCGTTGGATCCCGGCGCCGGGGGGAGGGGGCCTGCAACTCGATCGGGAAGTAATCTTGGTGGTTCCAAAGGAACTGGTGTCCAAGGAACAAAATCAGATCATCTCCCCTTGAATTCGGCCCAGCGGCGCACAGCTTCCAATGGTAGGACGGCGGATGTTCCGTTATCCTGTCCGGGGGTGCCACGCGCCGGCACCCGGTGAGGGACCGTTGAGGAATCTGCTTCGGAATAACATCTTCTGGTTTGTGATCATCGGCTTGGTTTTGATGGTTGTCGTGGTCCAGCCTATGCAAGGCCGGGGGGCGGAGGATGTACCCTTCTCGGCGTTTATGCAGAAGGTGGAGGAGGGCCAGGTCAAGGAGGTGACCTTCACCGGACAGCAGGTGGAAGGCGTCTTTACCAATGGTGTGAAGTTCACCACCGTGGGCCCCGAATCCCTGGATGCCGTATTGGACGACCTGTCGGAACACGGCGTCCATCCGAACTTCAAGCAGAAAAATGACCGCAGCCTGTGGATGAATGCGCTGACGGTGATTGTGCCGATTTCTGCTATGATCTTCCTCTTTTTCTGGTTCATGAGGAATCTGCAGGGCAACAACGGCCGCGCCATGAGTTTCGGCAAGGCCAAAGCGAAGGTTGTGGCGGAAGGCGCTCGCCGAATCACGTTTGAGGATGTTGCCGGGATCGACGAATCGAAGGAAGAGCTGGAAGAGATCATCGAGTTCCTCAAAGATCCGCGCAAGTTTACCCGCCTGGGCGGCCGCATTCCGAAGGGCGTGCTGTTGGTCGGTTCTCCCGGTACGGGCAAGACTCTGCTGGCCC
>SYKL01000082.1 GCA_005797785.1 Pseudomonadota bacterium
CCGTCGCGAAGGCGGATCAGGCCGCTCAAGGTTGCGGCGGGGTTCGCAAAGTCGACGCGAAACCGCGATGCGAACGACGGAGGGCGGAACGTCCAGGGAAGGACGAGGCCAGTGATTCCATGCGTTTCAAAGACATTTTCGGTTTGAGCTGCCCCGTCGGCTACGGTGACACCGACGCGGTTGGTGGTGCCACTTCGGTTCACGCAGCGGATCCGCAATGAACGTGCGAACAGGGCCACGCGGGTGGCCGTGGCGACGCTGAGGCTTGCCGAGGCGCCCGAGCCGGAGCCGGCGGACCACGCGAGGTTTACGTCGAACGGTTGCGCCGTCCGACTGAACAACTCCACGATCCGCCAGGTATCGAGCTCGGCTTCGGCGTTGAGCAGATCGAACGTCTTCGGGTTGGGACCGCCGGGTGGCAGTTCCACTCCGTCGGATCGCGTCGAAAGCTCGATTCCGCAGCCGGGCGTCGCCAAGGTTCACCTCAGCAGTGCGGGGTAACGGGCTTTTGTCCGATCAGGGTGACCGCAAAATCGCCGGCGCCAGGGAGGGTGCCGTTGATCGTGATGTCGAGACCGGCTCGGAGCGACTGGCCCTTCAAGAGTCCGCGGAGGAAGCTCGAAGAGCTGAATACCGACACGTCGATCCCGTCGCTGTTCGACCACACCACGCGATCGCCGAAGAAGATCGAGCCGACTTTCGCACCTGCAGCGGAACCAGTAAAGGTGACGTCTTGGGCGCGGAAATCATGTTGGAGGCGGATCTTGACGGTGGCAGAGCCGGCGACGATCAAGGTGTCGGTGCCACCAACGGCGGTCATTCCCCAATGGGCGTCGGACTGAGGTTTTGGCCGACGTGGACTACTACGGGGAACGCTGTACTTCTTGCGCACGCGGGACCGGCGTCGTTTCAACCGGCGTCGACGTCGGGCTCCACGTGCACCAAAGTCGGCGTCATCGCCTTCGAGTTCATCGTCGCCTTCAAAGTCCTCCTCGCCTTCGAGTTCGTCGTCGCCCTCAAAGTCCTCTTCGCCTTCGAGTTCGTCGTCGCCAAAGTCGTCGTCCTCCCCCTCAAAGTCGTCGGTGCCGGAGAACGAGCTTCGGCGCAGACTGTCGGTGTCGACCACCAGACTTCCGGTGCGAGGGTGACGGAAAACGCGGGCGTATCCAAGATTGTCGAGTCGAGATGCCATGTTGTATCCTCAAATCAAAGGTGAAAGGGTGGGTTCAAAGGGAATCGTCTTCGTCGTCGTGTCGGGCGCGAACGAACCGGGACGGCGGTCGGCGGGCTGGCCGAAAGCGTCGGCCCTCGAAGTCGTCTCCTTCGGTGGAAGCTTCGGGCGACAGCATCACTTCGCGCACGGGGCCGCTTAGGAGTGGCTCGGGCAGAAGGGAGCCTTGCACCATGACCGTGGGCGAAGGAACCGCGGCGGACCGCTTTTCGGCGAGCATCTGCCCGGCGTTTCGGGCGACGGACGCGAGCCAGGAGCCGACGATGCCGTTTCCAAGCGCCAACACATGAGCGCCGCTTCCTCGGCGTCCGGACATGGTTTCGTAGAGGCCGTACCCTTGGGCCAACAGGCCGATCGGTGCGCGAACGTCCACGCTGCCCAATTTCAGCTTTTCTTCGCCCAAATACCCTTCGGCCATGGACGAGAGGAACAAACTTCCTTGGGTTTCCGCGGTGTGCATTACCAAGGTCCCGGTTTCGACCATCGTTTCGCGGCTGTCCCGCGCCCGTTTGGTCAAGCCGGCGATGCGTTCTACCGCCTGTCCAAGCGCCGATTGCGCCTGACGTTCCGAAACTTTGCTGCCCTTCATTGCGGCTGCGAGTGCTGTGTTGCCAGGTCTGGTCGCCATGGTTCGTCCTCGGGGTCAACGGCGGAGACGCGCTCCGTGTTCGTTTCACTCTACGGGCTGGGACGTACTTTCATCCAGTCGTTTCGCTTCCCACTCGCGGACCCGTCGCCATCGTTTTCGTGGGAAGGCGTGCGGTGGGAAACGCTGCCCAACGGTTTCCACGCTCTCGGGGAGTGACGCTTCCCGGCGTGGAATGCATTGTTTTGGTGGGGTGTTGGAGCGAATTCGAACGGTTGTGGATCGATCCACCCCGTGGCATGTTGGGAAAGCGACAGCGAAAGGGGGACTGTGGTTCGTGAACAGTTTACGTTTGAGGGGCTGGATTCGATTTGCAGCCGCCTGAAGCGGCGGGCGCACGATGTGGCGTACGTGGCGCTGTGGGACCGAACCGATCGGAACCAAGAGGAGTCGCTAGGCCGGTTTGAGCTGAATGCGAACGACGCTTGGACCTATCTGCAAGAGGGAGAGGCGCCGGAACCGGAGGGCGAAGGCTGGGAAGAGCCCGAGCGGCCTTCGCCGGATGAACCATTGGCGATTCCACATTTGTCTGCGGCAGACCTCGCGGAAGCGGCGTGTCGGTGGCTTCGGGATTCGGCGACGCGAAACACGGTCGGGGAGAACTACCGGCGGTTTCGGGTGCGGGCGTATGGTCCGAAGGGCATTCGGGTGGTGGATACCGGATCGTTCGTCTGCAAGAACGAGGATGTGGACCTCGATTTGCCGATGTCGAATGGTCCGGACCTGCAGATCCCGAGTCCGACGTTTGAGGATGCGGCGAACGCGGGGGCGGCCAAGGGAGTTCGGGCGTTGGGGGACTATTATGCGCAGTGGGGGCAGATTGTACTTGGGTCGGTCGGGCAGCTGCAGGGAGTGAACAACGCGATGTTAGCGAGGTTGCACCGGCAGTTACAGGAGAGCCGGGACCAGGTGGACCAGTTGGTGGCAGCGATTTTGGAGAGTCGGGTCGCCGAGTCTCGACGGGCGGACGACCAGAAGTTCGAGGAGAAAGCTGTCGATGCGCGAACGGAGTTGGCGCGGGATGCGTTGAAACAGATCGGCCAAGCGGCGACAGCGATGCTGACTTCCAAGGGTGTCACGCCGGAAATGGGCGAACTGTTGGGCGTGATCGGGCAGTCACCGGAGCTGGTGGCGACACTGGCGGATCCGGATGTTCGGGCGTTGATGCAGGATCCCGAGAATTTGAAGCTGGTTTCCGGGATGTTGAAGCAGGTGGCGGGTCAGGCACGAACGGTGCGTGAGGCGGCGCCCGCAGAAGTGTGAGGATTCATTTCATTCATTGCAGCGGTGTTCGCTGCGCAGGAGAGGTGTGCAATGGTGGGACGTTCAACGGGTCGTGGTGGTTTGAAGCCGATGTTTCTGGAGAAGGCGGAGGAGTTGTATGGGGAGGCGTTTGAGGCGAGGTCACGCAAGGAATTGGCGGAAGCGATGATGGAATGGTCGGATTTGACGGAGGAGGA
>SYKL01000083.1 GCA_005797785.1 Pseudomonadota bacterium
CCTCGTCGATTTCCACCAACAGAAGTACCGTACCTTCTAAACCCGCTGCCTTGGCGGCTTCGGGGTAAGGCGCCTCGACGTAGGTTTGAATCTGCGGCATCTCCAGGATCGGGAGTTCCTCTGGTGGAACCTCGGGTTCACCGGAACCCGCCGGTGTGGGTTCCAGCGCGAAGGCCTGCGCCAGCAGCAGTAGCAGTCCGAATCCCATTCAATCCTCTATTTTTTCGAAGCGGCAGGAGAGGGGAACGCCCTTGACGGCGGCGGCCTTCCCGTCGTTCAAATACGGCTCCCACCGAGTTTTTCTTGCGTTGGCGATGCATGCGGCGTCGGCGGCGCTCTGAAGGCCGGAGACCAGGACCACGTCGGTGACCTTGCCTTCAGGGGAAAGAGTAAGTTCAACCTCTACTCTTCCCTCGATCTCGGCATCGATCACTTCCTGCGGAACATCGAGCGGGGGGCGATTTTTGAGTTTTGGTGCTTTGGTGACGCGAGTGTACGGAACCACCGCATATTCCCCTTCGGGCGGGGTGAGATCGGAGGTCGCTTTGGTGGCCGCGGTGTTGCCTTGTCGGACGTCAAAGCCGGTTTTGGAGTCCTTTGCGATGGAATCCGCGGAAACCCCTTGCGTCAGGCGCCGCACCGGTTTGGTCGGAGCAACCGGTGGAGGCGGGGTATCCTCCGGCGGTGGGGGAGGGATGTCCTCCAGATCGACTGGCTCTGGCGGCTTTTCGACGACGGGCTCCACCTTGGGGGGCTCGGGGGGCAGCTCCTCGATGACGGGCGGGGGCTCGTCGACAGCAACCACCATTTCTACCCATTCATCCTTTTTTTCCTCTGGGATCGGAATCAGAAGAATGGTGATCACAAACAAGACGTGCGCGACAACGGACGCCAGAAACGCGAGAAAGATAATACCTAGCAAAACAGCGAGGTTTTCGCGCTCTAGCACCGTGGCTTTCATGGGATGGCCGCCGGATCGGGGCCCACCAAATTGGCTTTATCGATGTTGATCGCAAACTTGGCCACACCCTCGGATTTCACCAAGTCCATCACCCAAATGACTCGCCCATGGGACACTTCTTTGTCCGCCGCGATCAGGCAAATCACCTCGGTGTTCTGTTTTGCCGTTTGAATGGCTCGCCGAATCCCGTCGGCGTCGCTCGGTTGTCCGTCCAAAAGGAGTGCCCCCTCTTTGGTCAGAGTGATCCCGAGCGAAGTGGTTCCCGAGGGTTCGCCGGTGGCGGCGTCCGGCAGGGTAACTTTGATGGAAGATTCGGCAATTTTTGTGGCGGTGACCATGAAAATGATCAACACCACCAAAATGATGTCGACGAAGGGCGTGATGTTGATGTCCGCGATCAGATCGTCGTCGCCACCAAACTTAACGCCCATCTACCCCTCCTTTGGGTGGGCGGACAATCGAGCGATGACGAGATCAGCAAGGCTGGCTGCGCGGCCAAGTCGGCTTTTCACCGCGCGTCCGAAGACGTTGTACAAGACGACCGCGGGAATGGCGACCATCAGTCCTACGGCCGTGGCGACGAGAGCTTCGGAAATACCGGCCATAACGGCCTTAGAGGCGTCGGCGCTGTCGAGCGACAAGTCGTGAAAGGCGCGCAAGATACCGAGCACGGTGCCGAACAATCCGATAAACGGCGAATTGCTCCCTACCGTGGCGAGAAATGCGAGACCGCGCTCCATGCGCAGTCGTTCGGCCGTGGCGGTGCCGGTCATCGCTTTTTCGACCGCCTCCGGGCTGATGTGGGCGAGATCGAGCCCAGCCTTCAGAATCCGCGCCTCAAAGCCCGATTGCTTTCCGAGGGACTCTCGGAAGCTGGAGGCATCGCCGCTCCCCAAAAAGGCATTCACCGACGACGAAAGCGGCCCTCGAGAGCTGGTGTCTCCCACCAAAAACACCGCGCGTTCGATGCTGATCGCCACCACACCCAATGAAAGGGCGATGAGGAGCCACAATACCCAGCTGGCGCCAAACATCGCCAGCGACAGGATCCCTGTTTCGATCACGACCGCCTCCGACGGCGATCCCTAAACTCTTGTCGCTGACTACGCCAACCTGCGAAGGTCGCGATACGTCAAAACACGGCGGCGGCGACAAAGATTGGAGGCGCCATCCGGATTTGAACCGGAGTATCTCGGTTTTGCAAACCGATCCCTTAGCCACTTGGGTATGGCGCCGCGTTCAATTCCGTAACGCGCCTGATCCGCGTGTCAAGGATGCGCGGAGGGGTTAGGGGAGAGGCATGCTTTCGCTGGTTGTGATTGCGAAGAATGAAGCCGACCGCATCGGCCCCTGCCTGGAGTCCGTTCCGTTTGCGGACGAGATTCTTGTATTGGATAGCGGATCAACCGACGATACCGCGCGGATCTGCCGCGCGGCGGGCGCCCGGGTGGTTCATACGGACTGGCCGGGTTTTGTGGCACAAAAGAACCGCGCGCTCGCGATGGCATCGGGGGATTGGGTCCTTTCGCTGGATGCAGACGAGCGTTTGTCTCCCGCGGCTCAGGCGGACGTGCGGCGAGTACTGGAATCCCAAGCTTCTGAAGCGTATTCTTTTCCGCGCCTGTCGACGTGGATGGGCCGACCACTGCGGCATGGGCGTTGGTATCCTGACCGAAAAGTCCGGTTAGCAAGGCGCGATGTGGCTCGTTGGGTGGGGTTTGATCCTCACGACCGATTGGCGGTGGAAGGACACATCGAAGCGTTATCCGGGGACATCCTTCACGATCCCTACCGCGTCCTTTCAGAACACTTGGAGACGATCGATCGTTATTCTAGGATTCAAGCGGATTCATGGGCGCGAGCCGGCAGACGAGCGTATGCCTGGGACCCATGGGTGCGGCCGCCGCTACATTTTGTAGATTCCGCGATCCGTTTGGGTGGATTTCAGGATGGATGGCGGGGAATGGCGGTCGCTTCGCTGGGTGCTTGGTACGTACACCGCAAGTGGATGCGCCTTTGGCAAGGTTAAACCTCGCGTTGATCGTTCGCACGGCCGGAACCAACGGTGGAACGGAGAAATACACCTCCGATCTTGCCAGTTGGCTGGTGGAGCGGGGGCATCGTGTGAGTCTTCTGTGTTCCGAGGGCGTCGCGCCCAACGGGGTTGGCGTTATCCCGGTTTCTCCTTCGGTGATCGGAGGGTTGGTCGGACGGGCGGCCTTTGGTCGCCGGGTGGCCGCGGTGGACTTGAGCGCTTTTGATGCCGTGGAAAGTATGGGAAGATGGCCGGTGATTGGGATCCATCGAGCGGGTGGTGGATCCCATCGGGCGTGGTTGACCGCCCGTGGCGGGAGGGTGCGCTGGCGCGACCGCCTGGAGTTGTGGATGGAACAACGCGCATTTTCTGCGGCAGTTCGCATTGTGGCGAACTCTCGTATGGCTGCCGCGGACATTGCTCGCGATTGTCCGGCGTTCAAACGAAAGATACTCGTTATTGAAAATGGCATTCAATTGGAACGTTTTGTTCCGGATCCGGTGCGGCGAGCGGAAAAACGTTCGTCGATGCAGGTTTCGGACAAGGCGCGGGTGGTGGCCTTCCTCGGCCATGGGTTTGCTCGCAAGGGGCTCTCCACTGCGGTGGCTGCGTTTCAACAAATGGCGTGTTCGACGGATGAATTGTGGGTGATCGGCAATGGCGAGCGGCCGGCGTTTGCAACGGGGCCGCAAATTCGTTGGCTGGGATCGGTGCCCCATCCAGAACATTGGTTGCCCGCGGTGGATGCGACGATTCTGCCGACGCTGTACGACTCGGCTGCCAACACCACGCTTGAGTCGATGGCATGCGGCGTTCCGCCTGTGGTATCGGCGAGGGATGGTAACCACGATCGCGTCCCCGATCGCCGGTTGGTGGTGCAGCATCCCGACGACATCTCGGGCTTTGCTACGGCACTGGATTACGCTCTCAAAAACCGGGACCTGCGGGATCAGGTGCGGGTGGCCGCCGAGGCTTGGCCCGTTTCTCGCAATGGAGAGGCCATGGAACAGTTGTTCGAGGAGGTCAAGAATGGCTGATGCGGCGAAACCGTCCCGAGGACGTCGGTTGTTGCGGTTTGGCGTGCGCGTTGGCGTGTTGGGGTTGGCGCTAGGTGCCGTTGGAGCGGGCATTGGAGCGTGGCAATACAAGAAGTACGTGATCGACGATCCTGGCGCGCACCTGGAACTGGAACACATTCGCGGCATCATTTCTCAGGAGTCACCGGTCTATTTTCGGGACGGCCGGACTCGGATTGGCGTGTTTTTTGAGGACGAACACCGTCAGTATGTACCGTTTGAACGCCTACCAACCTCCTATGTCGCGGCGATTGTGGCAGCAGAGGATGGGGATTTCTGGTCGCATCCTGGCATTTCGTTCAAACACATCACGCGTGCGATGTGGCAAAACCTTAAAGCGGGAGAATTGGTCGCCGGCGGTTCGACGCTCACCCAGCAAACGGCAAAAAACCTGTATTATCGACCAGACCGTTCGTTGCACAGCAAGGGAGTGGAGCTGGTCAACGCGCTGAGGTTGGAAGCCCACTATTCTAAATCCGAGATTCTTGGCTTTTATGCCAATCAGTTCCATGTGGCAGGCAATGGACGCGGAATTGGAATTGCCGCGAGGTATTTCTTCGACGAGGACATGGAGGACCTGACACTCGTAGAAAGCGCTTTTTTGGCCGGATTGGTCAAAGGGCCGTCCAACTATGATCCCTTCGTCGGTTCTGCAGAGCGCCAGGAAAAAGCCAGAAAACGCGCCCATGATCGCACCCGGTATGTGTTGCGACGAATGGTGGACGAGAGCCCCGAGAGCCTGGCGGGGCCGTACCCCGAAAGTGGGGATGCGGAGTCGCTAAAGACCTATCAGCTGCGAGTGGAGGAGGTTCGGGAACTGCAAATTGAAGCCAAGCGCCTGCTGGACGAAGGGTTCGAGCTCCCTTTCAAGAAGGGTACCTTTCGGTATGACAGCAATGCGGTGCTGGACGAAGTCGGACGCCGCCTTCGAGAACCTCCCTTTGATACTGTGCTAAAGGAAGCCGGGATTGTGGACCCCGACACTGCCGGGTTGGTCGTGATCACCACCCTCGACGCGGATGCGCAGCGGGAAGCCGTTTATTCCCTGTGGCACCACTTGACCGAGATCGGAGTGATGCTGGAGGCGTCCCCCACCTCGGCATGGATACATCCCGAAACGCGACCTCCAAACTACGAACCTGAGCGCGCGGTGGTCAAGCACGAGTTTCGTGTTGCGCAGATCACCAACCACC
>SYKL01000084.1 GCA_005797785.1 Pseudomonadota bacterium
CGCCAGGGAGCCCCCGTTCGGAGCACCCAAAGCACCGCTTCTACAAACATTCGGTCGTCCCTGCCGTCCCGGCCCGCTCCCTTCACCTTGCGAGACTTCCGGTGAAACTTAGCGATTCGCGACCACTGGCTGTCGCTCAACCTTAGGCGCAACGGCAACGCTCACCTCCATTGAGGTAAGATCGGAGCACTCGATCCTCACTTGATCACTAATTGTGTCCCGGCGTTTCGAAGACAGACCCTAGTTTACTTTTTGACCCGATCCTCCTTTTCGGGGGTCCACCGACAGCGGCACCCCCAAAACGCGACCACGCCAGCAGCGGGCCCCCGAAAACGACAAGCTGAAGCTCCCTCGCCGTCGGATCTCAGGCGCCTGCGACGAGACAAACCGGACTTTCGGTGACCGGCGTTCACATGAGGTGCACCGCGGTGTCGTTTAAAGGGGTCCGCTGCAGGAGGGTTCGCATTTCGACTAGGCCATCCGCAGCCGGCCCCAAAGCGAGAACCTACGCCTCGCCCGGCTCCTTCACGATCGCCGCCTCCGCCTCCAAGATCGCCTTTTCGCAACGTTCCCGGGATTCGGCGTCCTCGGATAATCCCATTTCGAGAAGCTGAAGCACGGATTTGTCGACCTGCGCGCGCATTCCCAAATCGTGCCGCGACCAACCCAAAGCGGTGCGGCGTTCGCGAAGGTCCATGGTCGCTCCTTTGTGAGCAGCCTACCATTCTTTGTGGGGCAGCCCGGCTTCGCCGTCGGGTGTTGCAGGGGTTCCGTCGCCTACAAGCTTCGCTTTTCGGCGACCGCCTTCGGCGCCCTTCCACCCCCTGCTGCGCGCCGTCAGCGGAAGGGCGACGGCCGATCGAGGATCGACCGCACCGATCACGGGAATGGGTAGCCGTTTCCACCGAGGACCACCGCGGCCATTCGAACCTCGGACATCCTGTGTGCCAGGACTAAGGTTTGAATACCGCAACGGGGCGCCGAAACGGTTGCAGCCTGTTGCAGGAACGGTCAGCGCGGCGCCTTAGACCAGATTCCGTTCCTGAATGCAACACACTGCAACGCGTAAATGTTGAAAATCTAGAATATAATTAAGTATTTTTTGTTTTCGAAAAAATCTGTTGACGACAAAAAAACATGCGCTAATCTGCGCGGCGAACGTGACGCCGAACCACGTGGTCTTCCCGATCGAATTCCTACGGTAAAAAGCGCGATGCCGAACCGCGCGACCGTTTTGGTCGAACCCCTACGGCTCTAAAGTTCCTTTTGGACGATGGAGCGTTTATGACTGTAAATCGATTGGCTTTGATCCTCGCTTCTGCCACTGTCGCGGCTTGTACGAACGAGCGCGCTGCCCAGTTCGGCCGGGATGCCGCGCTGGAGCGCACGGCGACCGCTTGCGAAGACGGTTGGGCCGTCGCTTACGTCAACAATCCCACCACCAGCGCGACCGAGCTCAAGTCGATCGGCGTCAACAGCACCGGTGCGAACAACCTGATCACCCTTCGCGACGGCGCAGATCGCCTTCCTGGGACCACCGACGACTTTTTGTTCACCAGCTTCGCCCAGATTGACGCGGTGTCGTACATCGGCGACAGCTCGGTCGATGCCCTGTTGAACCACGTGGCGCCGGCTTGCGCGGTGGAAGAAACGGAAGAGGAAATCTGCGACGACTCCGCTTTGTTTGCGTGGTTGAACGATCCCGTCGTCACCGCCGCAGATCTCCAGGCGCAAGGGATTTCGTCCCGCGCTGCCACCAATGTGATCACCTACCGCGCGACCAATTCCATCGACGATTGGGCGGAGCTCGATGGCATTTCGTACGTCGGTGAAGCGACCATGGCGACCTTCGGCGAAATTGCCGATGCACTCTGCGTTGAGCCCGGCGCCACCGCCAATGTGGTGTTCAGTCCGACCAGCTACGATCAATCGCACCTTTCCGAGGTGGTACGCCAGATCAATGCGGCTCAGCACTCGATCGACATCGCGATGTACAGCTACAACGACGCCGGCATCGGCACCGCGCTGCAAAATGCCGTCGATCGTGGGGTAACCGTCCGGATGGTGTTCGAGACCGCCGCGACCGACCGTTCGGTGACCACCGGTTCCACCAAGTCTTCCCGCTTGGAAGACGCGGGCGTCGACGTGCGCTGGGTCAACAAGACCATGCACCACAAATTCGCTATTTTTGACGGTCCTCGCACCGATCTCGCAGCGGCCAAGACGGGCACGCTCATGAGCGGCAGCGGCAACTGGTCCAACAGCGCCGCGGTCAAATACGACGAAAATACCGTCATCCTCCACGGCGATGAGAAGTTGATGCTTCACTTCCAGCAGGAGTTCAACACGCTTTGGTCGACCAGCCGTGACTACGTGTCCACGAACACGATTCCATACGTCGCCAACGGCGTGGCGATCACCGATGACATGATTGCGGCGGCAGACGGCACCGAAGCGGTGTTCACGTCCGACAACTTCAACAAGACCACGACCAACGGCGGCAGCTTTGTGAAGGTTCGCGGCCGGTACACGGTGGGCGATGCGTTGGTGAAGTTGATCCAGGACGCCGATACCTCGATCTACATCGCGTCGGGCCACCTCCGTTCGCGCCCGATCGCGGACGCGCTCATTGCCAAACACCAGACGAATCCCGAAGTGGACATCAAGGTGTATCTGGACGGCCAAGAATACATCTCTGAGGGCACCAACTACTACCAGGTCGTCGAGCTGGAAGAGTGTTTGGCGGCCGCGGGCACCAGCGCCACCAAGATCCAAGACTGCAACGACTACGGCTTTATGTACGCTTGGGACGTGCATGATGCTGGTGTGCCGCTCAAGTTCGACTACTACGCCTTCCGGTGGGACGCGACCTACGCCGAGCAGATGCACCACAAGTACATGATCGTGGACTCGGAAATCGTGGCCACGGGTTCGTACAACCTCTCGATCAATGCCGAATTGACGTCGCTTGAAAACGTGATGTTCTTCACGGCCGATCGGTACCCTGGCTTGGTGGACGCCTACACCGCCAACTTTGAGAAACTCTGGGTGACCGGCGATTCGACGAATGCGTACGATCTCATGGTCGACAAATTGGAAGGCTACGAAGCGATGATTGCCGCGGCTAAGGCGGCCAACGAGCCGGCACCCCACGGTTCCTTCGACATCGTATTTCCACCGATGGCGGTGACGCAGCCCGAGGTCTACTACCTGAAAAACCTGATGATCGACGTCTGCCCGGCGATCAACAGCACCGCCTACAAGAACAATCCTACCGCCTACCGGACCTGCACGTTTTAGTCCGGTTCGATGAGGTGCGGGGGCTGTGTATTGCCCTCGCACCAGCGCTTTGCGCGGATTTCAACGGTTTTTGTTTCCACTGAATTTTTGAGGTTTCTGTGTTTTCTTCCAAGCTGATGTTCGGAATGTTTGGGTTGACGGCGGCGAATTTTGCCCTTGCCGCGGACCTGCAAGTCGAGGGCGCCCTGGCCTCGGTCACCCAAGCCGATCCCGGCGTTTCCGTCTCCGTTTCCGTGCAGGTCGCCAATGTGGATGCGGGCGCCGCGGGTGTGAGCCAGCTTCGCTACTACCTCTCCGCAAACCCCACCTTGGACGCCTCGGATGTGTACCTGAACTATGACGCCGTGGATGCGTTGGCCGGTGGGGCGCGCAGCCCGGAAACGGCGAGTTTCAAGGTTCCAACGGGAACGGTGCACGGGTTCTACTACATTCTGTTCGTCGCCGACTACAAGGCCGAAGTCGCTGAGCTCGATGAAACCAACAATGTCGGCGTGTTTGCGCTGACGGTGGGCACCCCGTTGCCCGATTTGGTGGTGTCGACCTTCACCACCGATCGCGTGGTGGTCGCTCCGAATGGCCAGATTGCAACGACCACTCTGGTGTCCAACATCGGGATCATGCCCGCGGGCGTGTCGAACCTGAAGTACTACCTCTCCCAAGACACCCTGCTCGATGTCTACGATAAGCAGCTTACCTACGACAAAGTCGACCCTCTCGGCGTGAACGCCAGCGGCGCCGAGGATGCACTCGTCCGCGTTTCGTCGGCGACGGACGCTGGAAACTACTTCCTGTTGTTTGTCGCAGATGCGGCGAACGAGGTGGTCGAGCGGGATGAGACGAACAACATCCGCTATCAGCCGATCGTCGTCAACGCGGACCAACCGGATGCGATTCTCGCCGATCTGGTGGTGGAAAATGCGGCAGTGGGGCGAAACTATGCCTTGGCCGGTGAAAGTCTGCCGGTCTCCGGCGTCGTGCGCAATGCGGGACCGGCCACCGCCGTCACCAGCCGCCTCAAGTATTTCATCTCGACCAATGCGACCTTTGAAGGATCCGACAACTACATCAATTACGACAATGTCGATGCGCTTGCGAGCGGTGCGACAAGCCCCGAGGACGCCAACCTGGCTTTGCCGGCCACGCTTGCCGATGGCCAGTACTATGTGCTGTTTGTCGCCGACGAAACCAAAGCGGTGGTCGAACAATACGAAAGCAACAATGTGGTCGCTGTACCCTTCCATATCGGCGTGGAGCCGGTGGTGGAGCAGCCCAGCACCGATCTCGCTGACCTGATGGCGGTCGACGTCGGCCTCGCGAAGAACCTGATCAAACCCGGCGAAGCGACGGTGTTAACCGCGGGGATCTTCAACGGCGGAACGGTTGCCGCACCTGCAAGTCGAGTTCGTTACTACTTTTCGACGAATGCGGTGCTCGACGCTGGCGACACTTACCTCGGCTACGACAATGTGGATGCGCTCGCGGTCGGGCAAACCGGATTGGAGGACGCCAATCTTCGGGTTCCCAGCACGGCGATTCACGGCGCCGCCTACTTCCTGGTGATCGTGGATTCGGCCGCCGCAGTCACCGAAACCGACGAAACCAACAATGTGTATGCGCAAGCGGTCGATGTGGTGGCCGACGATCCTACGGCGAACAAAGCGGATTTGGTGCCCAGCCAATTGCGCTCGGTGGACCCGGTGGTCACCGCCGGTCAGATGGTAAACTTGCTTGTCAATGTGACCAATGTGGGTGTGCAGCCTGCGGCGGGAAGTCGGCTCAAGTTCTACCTTTCGACCG
>SYKL01000085.1 GCA_005797785.1 Pseudomonadota bacterium
GCATCCTGGCTCTTCAAGAGCACCCGGCAGTGGCGGAATATTTCGCCGTGGAGGAGGCAGTGGCGGCCGATGGGGGTGCGCAGTGTGGCGCCGCGTACGAGGACCTGCAGGCCGGGATGGCTGCCCTCCAAACGCACGGGCCCACCTTTGGGAAGGCGGTCACGCCACTTCTCGACGAAGCCCGTCGCGTTCATGCGTTCCCTGATTTGCCCTCGGCGATCGGGTACGCAGAGAAAGCCGCCGCGCTCGCGGAGGTGGCGCTCTGGCTGGTGGCGGACGACGAGGAGGTGCAGGCGCGGCACGCCGAGGCGGCTGCCATCCTAGCGAGCTACCGCGCCGAATACGCCAGCACGCTCACTGGAGCGTTCCACGCCGAACACGTGGGCGAGCTGTTCCTCGCGTCATCGCCCGTGACCTTGGGAAAGGAGGATCCGACAACCTTCGGCGACCGGTGGACCGTCGGCGCGCCCACGTGGGTGGCCGCCTACTACCCAGGCACGCTCGACCAGATGGCCGGCAACACCACCGGCGGTGCGCGGATGGAGCTCCGGTTGTACGAGGCGAGCGACACGTACCGGCAAAGCGCCAAACTGAAATACGCCTGGACGGTGGACGCCGCGACCGCCACCAAAGCCACCGCGATGGCGCTGGAGCTCTGGCCCGCCTCGCCAACCTCGGCAAAGCAGCTTGGGCTCGCGACAAAGTTTGGGGAATTCGCCTTGAGCCTTCCGCCGGGGGAGCACGGCTACGTGCTCCAACTGTCCGCCACGGACCCGCGCGATGGGGGGCGAACCACAGGCGCATTTGAGGGGCCGATCGCGGGGATCGTGCTGGAGGTCCCCTCCGATACGGGCCCTGCCCGCACCGCGCTCGCGACCCTTCGTTCCTCCTGGGTGGAGTCGCAGCGGATGCCGAAGGCGGGCCGTTCCGACAGCACCGTCCAGGGGCAGATGATGCGCGCCTACTCGGAGGCCGGATGGTCGGAGAAGCCGCTTCGGGCGGTCATCCTTGATGGAGATTGGACGCTGTTCCGTGACGAATGGGACCGGGTGGTGAGCCGCACGACGCTCGGCGCAGTGGCGGTCGATCCTGGCAAGGGCGAGTGTGTCGTGTACCGCGGGGTGTTTCAACAAGACAGCATCGGCGGTGGAAAGTGGTCCTCGGCCACGCTGCAGCTCATCACCGACGACTTCCCCATCGCGTGCGGAAACGTCTCGAAGTAGGGGTCGGAGTTGAGGGGCGCTGTGGAACACGGCGTCCGCAAGCAGCGTAGCCGAGCGAGGCAAGGGAAGGGACGGCTAAACGCCCATTTTGGACGTCCGCCAGGCGAATAGCCGTCCGCGAACGTTAGAGGCCGCCCGGATCAACCCCGTCGGTATCGCTCGGCGACTCGACGCGCCCCGCGAATTCCAAAGCCTGTGGCACTCCATCGATTTCGACCTCAAGTTCGTACGGCCCAACCCCGCGAACCTCGATGAGGCCGGCGGCGTCGTCAAGAGCCGCCGCCACCGTTCCAACTCCCTCGCCCCGCGAGCCTGCGGCGTAGTTTTCCCCCAACTTCTCGCAAGGGCGATCCGCCATTACGTCCGCGCTCGCCCCCGTCACCTTCGCCACCACGAAACGCCGCGCTGGAACCTGGAACCGCCAGTATTCGCTCCCGCCTCCCCCGAGATCCCCAGTCACCTGTTGGTCCGAGCGCGATAACTCACGCTCCCACGCGAGCTCGTCAAACTGGTCAAACGGCAGCTCAGGGTCAGGCTGAGCAGGCGTTAGCTGGACGGGCTGCCCATTCACTTCCGCAAACGCCAGAAACTCTCCCACATCGCCGGACACGGAGAGGAGCACCGGGCCGCCGTGCCGCGCAAATCGATCGGTGTACTGCCAAGGACTGAGGCGGGCAGACGGCTCGCCGTCCGGCACCATGTGGTCCGTGCTGAACCGAACAAAGTCGCCCGCGTTCACGTCCAAGGTAACCAATCGAGGGCCCGACTCCGTGTTCAGGGAGATCGCCAAATCGTTGGTTTCGAGGGGCGCAAGATCGATGTTACGACCACACCTGTCATAGTCATCGATGGAAATCGAACTCCACTCACTCGCTGCCGTCCCCACACGCGCGTCCCCGGGGGCAGTCTGGCATCCTACAAGACCACACACCAACACCATGAAACTTCTCATCGGGCCTCCAGTGTCGACAACTGCCGACATACGGGCAGTACGGGCGCTCACCGGGACGATCACGCGGCGACGCGCACGACACACTTCGAAACAAGCGGGCTGGGCCTACGTCACGCCCGCCTCAGCCAACCACCCGGAATGGTGCGGCATTTTCGCGCCTGAGTCCTTGCTGCAACGCACAAACCACCCATTTCTCCAGTCCCGCTCCTTGAACGCTCCGCGGTTGCCGACGTCGTCCTGCGCGCGGGCATCATGGATCCGCGCGGGTGACGTCTGCCCGCGTCTTCCAACAGCCATCGAGCGTGGGCGGATTCAGTTTCCGGACGATGGGCGTGCGGTTTCTTGGGTGTAGGGCATGTGACCTTTTGTGACCTTCCGGATTTTTACTACGGGTATCTAGAGAACGGTCAGCGCGAGTAACCGTTCTCTATACTGGAGGTTGTATGTTATTTTTATTTCCAATCGCTGAAGGCGCTTCGCTGCAGTGGGAGAGTGTGGAGCCGGCCCCCTACGCCCTCGACATCGCCGTCTGTGGAGATGGCAAGGTGTTTATGCTCACCCCAACCGGAACGGGGAAGTCGGTGTCCTTCTCGATGCCAGGCACCTCCGGCTTCACGCCTAGCCGTCCGGTCAACTCGGACGTTCGCGAGATTTCTTGTGCTCGGTACCCGGACTCTCCGAACCACAATGCACTGATGGCTTGGACACAAGTGGGTAGGAACCAGTTCACGTACGGTGGTGGGGGAGGCATTGGGACGGTGTCAGAAAGCTATACTTCTCCCATGGTTTATGTTCACCAGTACTGGTCCGGACCCGACTTCGTTTCCTGGCCGTCGGGCGAGGGCCGATATGTGGGACCTTCGGGATTGTCCACAATTAAGGCCCTTTCGCCAACCGCAGTGGTCACCGTGACTCCCGATCGGTATCTCCATCAGCGGCCATTGACCTCGATTTCATCCATGTACGGCGTCAGCGCTACGGGGGATGTCTACGGGGCGATGGAGGTTGCGGCGACGCAGAGTCCATCCGGTCCAGTGGCTTTGGCTGTGAACGACGACCGATCGATTTGGTTCAAGCACTCGCAGACCGATTGGAACACGTTTGAGTACCTCTTCGACGGATACGACACCTACTCGCTGATGATGTCCGCTGGCCTTTCCGACTTGGAAATGGCGCCGCGCGGGGACGGTTCGTACTCCGTAGTAGCTCTCAGCAGTGTGTTCGGTCAAAAGTACATCTTCAGGGGACAGCTGAACCCGTAGGGCGCGCCGAGGGTTGTGGGAGTTGCCCCGAGTGTGGCAGACTTCGCATTGGGGAAGGCGATGGCCGCTAGGTTCCTGCACCTCGGGGATCGGACGATTGACCGA
>SYKL01000086.1 GCA_005797785.1 Pseudomonadota bacterium
CTTCGGTGGTCGCTGTCTTTTCCGGGGCGACGACCTTGGTCTCGTAGTTTTCGACAGGTGTGTCTTTCTTGCAAGCCGAAAGTGCGATGGCGGCAGCAAACACAACCAGGGCAGAACGAGTCACAGCGACCTCCAGGCGGGAAAGAGTTCCCGAACCACACAGCGAAGTTGATCGATGGAGAACGGCTTATCGAGAAATTGGGACGCGTGCAGGGCGGCGGCGCTTTCATGGGCCGCTTCATCCCCGAAGGCGGTCATCACGACGACAGGCAGCGTCGGGTGGGTGTGTCGGATCTCGGCGAGCAATTCGAGGCCGGATCGACCGGGGAGTCGGATGTCGGTCATGACCAGATCGAACCCATCGCTGAGCAAGTGCAACGCGGAATCTACATGGTCCGCGGCCGCAATATTGAAGCCTTCCGAACGGAACACCGCCGACAGCAAACGCCGCATCTCGGGATCGTCTTCGACGATCAGGACGCGTAAAGGTGCGATATCGGGAGCGAGAGCCGGCTTCATATTCCTCGGGAGAACCTGCCCGCGACGCAAGACGAATCATGACATGGAGTACAGGAGGATCTCCTGCGCCGCGGGCGGGCCGGTCACTTGCCAGCAATCGGTATGCCAATGGATGAAACCAGAGAATCGCGCGAAGCATGGGGCATTACGCCACACGGTTACTGTAAAGTCCAAATTGTGCGCATTGGTGGGGGGCGTTGCTTGTGGGGCAAAATGTCACATGGGGAATTTTGACTCAGTCGTCCGAGACGTCGAGGCCCCATTTTTGCAGCTTCCGGTACAGCGTCTTCCGGTCGAAGCCAAGAATTTTTGCCGCTTCCCGCTTGTTTCCTTGGACGGAGTCCAGGACTTTCTGTACATAGAGGCGTTCGACCTCGTCCATTGGGCGGAAGGAACCGATGTCCGGGACCGTGGATGCGGTGACGGACTGGACGCGCTGCGGGAGATCATCGAGTCCGATCGTGTCGTATTGGCAGATCGCGACCGCACGTTCGATCGCGTTTTGGAGTTCGCGCACATTTCCGGGCCATGGATAGTCCAGAAACCGGCGAGCGGCGGCTTCGGACAGCCCGTGCACACCTTTTGACGATCGGGCGGCATATTCGTCGAGAAAGTGCTGGGCCAAGAGGAGGATGTCGCCGCCGCGCTCCCGCAACGGGGGTAGCTCCAACCGAACCACGTCGATGCGCCAATATAGATCGTCTCGGTAAGTGCCTTTTTCCACCATTTTGGGAAGGTCTCGGTGGGTCGCTGAGATCAGCCGAATGTCGATTTCGACCTCGGTGTCCGAACCCACCGGCCGAATGCGCCGCTCTTGTAGCGCACGCAGGAGTTTTGGCTGCAGGCCCACGGGCAGATCGCCGATTTCGTCGAGAAATAGCGTTCCTCCGTGAGCCTGGGCGAACAGACCGGTGCGTTCGGAGTGGGCGTCGGTGAAGGCGCCGCGTCGGTGCCCAAAAAGTTCGCTCTCCAGCAAGGCTTCAGGAAGTGCGGCGCAGTTGATGGCAACAAAAGGACCTTTTGAACGCGCGCTTTTTCGATGCAGCGCTTTGGCGACAAGCTCCTTTCCAGTTCCGCTTTCGCCGGTGATGAGGGTGGAGGCGTCGGTTGGGGCGGTGCGTTCGATCCATTCGAACAGTGCACGCATCTTTGGGCTTTGGCCGATAATTTCGTCAAAGGAAGGTTCGCGCCTCACTTGTTCGCGGAGACGGCGGACCTCGACCTGAAGGGCGCGGTGGGCGAGCGCGCGGTCCAGCGCGAGGTGCAACGCTTCCATCTCAAAGGGTTTGGTGAGAAAGTCGTAGGCGCCCGCCCGGATCGCGGAAACGGCGGTGTCGAGGCTTCCAAATGCAGTAATAACGATAACGGGCACCTCGGGCCGACGCGCGAGAATGCGCTCACAGAGGGCGATCCCGGACATTCCCCGCATGTTGAGATCGGTCACGACGGCATCAACGGCGTCGTGTTCGATGGCGTTTACCGCTTCGTCGCCCGAATGACACGCGCGAGCGTCGTATCCGCGGCGTTTAAGACTGGATATCATGAGCGTGCACATGGAGCGGTCGTCGTCGACCACCAGTACGGTGGGCATCAAGACTCCAGCGGGAGGTAGACGGTGAACGTGCTTCCTTGATGAATGCCCGTCATAACGTCGATGAAACCACCGTGCTCTGCTACGATGCCGTAGGAGACGGCGAGGCCCAGTCCGGTACCTTCACCAATGCCTTTGGTGCTGAAGAAGGGCTCAAACAGGCGAGGCAGGACGTCGGCGGGGATCCCGCTGCCGGTGTCGGCGACCGCGATGGCGGCGAATGGCTTTTTGTGACGGATGGTTCGTTCCAAGGAGAGTTTTAGCGTTCCTCCGTCGGGCATGGCGTGGATCGCATTGACCATCAGGTTCGTGATCACCTGCTGCAATTGCGACCCGTCAATGTGGCTTTTTATGGAATGGTCCAACTGCTGCCGCACGTCGATGTTGGACTTTCGAGCGAGCGTCGAAAGCAAGGTTGCAGTGCGCTCAATGATAGGAGCGAGCGCGTCTTCGACCATTTTCGGCTTGCGTCCGCGAGCGAAATCTAATAATTGTCGGATGATCGCCGTCATTCTGTCGGTTTGTTCTTGAATCACTTGCGCGCTTTCGACGATGTCGTTGCCGCTCACCTCAGCGGTGGCGATCATGCGCGCGTATCCGCCGACCACGTTGAGTGGGGTCCCGAGTTCATGGGCGACCCCCGAGGCCAGTTGTCCAACGGTGCGCAGGCGGTCGGCCTGGCGCAATTGTTCGACGGCTTCAATGCGGGCGGCCGACTCTTGCTCCACCCGGCGGATGGCGTCTTGGAGGCGTGCGGTCATCCCGTTCATTTCGACGGCCAACTCCCCCAATTCGTCCCGTTGGCGAACATCCAGTCGGCCTGAGAAATCGCCGCTGCCGACGCGGCGGGAATGGTCAATCAGTTGACGAACGGGACGACCGATCAGCAACGAGCCCAACACCATGACCACGACGGTGGACGCCAATACGAGCAGGCTGCCGGTCAGCGCACGGCGCCGCGTGGCTGTATTGAGGAAGATCTTACGTCGCTCTAGGCTTTCCGAGATCTCGATGCCCCCCAGGCGCCCGCTCGGGGTAGCGATGGGCACAAAGGTATACAAATGGCCAACGCCCTCTTGGCTTACCCACGAGGTCTCCATCGTGGTCCCAGGTTTGGTCTGGGTGGCGTGCGGGCTCCCTGCACGAGCGTCGAGCCAAACCCACCGAAGGGTGAGGGCGCTCTCTCGTTCGTTGGCGCGCGACACCAGTCTGAGAGCGCGTTCCTCTCCGTCTTCACGCCACACCTCGGCCAGGGCGGCGCCCAGACCTCGCCCCATGAGGTGATGGTCGTGTTGCATATCCAGCAGATACTCACGACTTTCGCTACTGCTTCGGATCACCGAGGTGACGGCGACCACCGCGACGAGCACCAGCATGAGCGCGAGGGTGAATTTGGCGGCGATTTTCACGCAACCTCCCCCGCCGATGTTGCATGCTTTCACGTCGCGCGCCATCCTGGGGCATGCGGTTCTTGGCTCTGGCAGGGTTGTTCGGTTGCGCGGACCTCACCGATGGGGAAATATCGGCGTTATTGGACCACAACACTGCAATTGTTGCGGGTGTGGAGTCTCGGCTGGACGCCGTAGAGACGTTGGTCACGCCGAGTAGCCCGTTTCGCCATGGCCAAGGCGACGGGGATTATGTGTTCGATGGGGTGCTTTCAGCCGATGGTTCGTGGGACGCGGGCGATGTCGGGGTGACCGGATCGGGGTCGTCCAGGGAAGGCGGCAGCCTGTTGTATTCCTCGTTGCAGCTGGATTACCAAGATGTGGAGATCGACGGCGCGACCTTGACGGGACCCGTGGATGCCACCGTTCAGATCGTCATCGTGGATGGCGAAGTGGAAGTGTTCTACGGGGTGATCGGCGTGATCGAGGCGAGCGGCGGCGTGAAAGGAACGGCGGACATGCGTTGGACGATGACCGCGTCCTCGGTGGAGGGGGGGCGCCCGGTGTACACGGGTACCATCGATGGGGTCGACGTCGCCACCGTAGAATAGGCTAACGACGTAGGAAGTTTGCCAGCCCGATCCCAAGAACGAGCAGGGATAGGCCGCCGCACGCCAGCCCCCAGACCCAGTATGGAAGGAGCAGGGCGTCCGCGATGGAGGCGACGTCGGAAGGCATCACCCCGGAGGCGGTATGGGCGGTGGGCGTAAACAGATAGTCTGCGCGGGAAAATACCGAAAGCGAGAGTTGCACGGCAGTGAATACCAGGGCGAGTTGCGAAGTCTCCGGACGGGTGAACCGCGCGATCCCAAGCGCCAAGGCGGCGAGTAGACCGACGAACACGAACCCGAACAGGTTGCGAACGAAAAACACGGTGAGCAGAACCAAGGCCAAACCGAGCAATCCGAGGGCCCATTGCGCCGCCTTTGGGGTGCGAGCCGTCCCAAACAGCGCCGCGGCGGTAAACGCCGGACCGAGGAGGCCCCCGGCGGAAACGGCCGCTTGCCCAAACCGTCCGACTTCACCGGACCATCGCGCGACCCCGGAGGCGTCGCCATGGATCTTTAGGGACTGAAAGGCGCCGCCCACCACGTTCGCCATCAAACCGTGTCCGGACTCATGCGCGACGGTGGAAATCAGGATCAACGGCCATGCGAGCCATGATCCGAATGGCACCACATACAACAGGCCTGTCACCAGAACGCTGATCAACAAGGCCATGCGCGCTTTGGTCATCGGCACTCCGGATGGTGGCGCTACGTGGGACGTCGAATTTTATTGCAGGACCGGAAAGCAAGAAACCCCCGGGCTTTCGCCCGAGGGTTTCGGTAGGAACTGCTTGGCTCAGTTCGCGGCGCCCGGGCTGCCGCGGTCGCCGGCACCGTAGACGTGACCAGTGGCGTAGACGCTCCAGTTGGCGCCATTGTCGTTGCTGGTCGCGCTCGGGGCGCCGGACAGGAACAGCGACAGACCTGGCGTTGCGCCATCGGTATCGGTCCAAGGCGAGGTGGAGCTGAAGTCCACCGTGTCGAAGGTCGCGACGCTTGGGACGCGAAGCCGAATGCGATCGGCTCCAGCGTTCGCCAGCGCAAAGCTACCGAACGGATAGGCGTAGTTCACCATCGTGTTGCCACCATTGGTGCCCGAATTCATGTCAGTGGCGAGTACCAAGTAGGTATTCGGCAGCCAGCACTCGTTCTTTCCGGCGCCGTTGATGACGGCCGTTGGGTTACACCCAGCCTTCTCACCGACTGCAGGCGACACGGAGATCGTGAAGCTGTCGGTGTTGGCATCCTGAACAATCAATCCGTTTACGTTGAGCACGTAGTCGGAGGCGTTGTACAACTCAATCCATTCACCGTTGGCGTCGGATACGGCATCCGGGGCCTTCATGAATTCGGTGATGACCAAGTCGCCCGCGAACAGCAGGTACCCACCAAGCCCGTCGCCCTTGTCGAGCGGCATCGGAGCGAGGTTGCCGTCGCAATCCTCGTCGAACTCGTCGCCGTCGGTCTGGGAGTTTTCAAGGTACGCGTTGACCAATCCCTGGCTGGGGTCTGGGTGGCCGTACCAAGCGTTTCCGTTGGTGGAGTCGTTGCAGTCGAGGTAGTCCACCGAGACGGTGCTCGAGAATCCTGCATCGACAAGCTTGCTGCCCACTTCATTCGAGTCTGCGCAGTCCAGGTCGGCCGAGTCGACGATCACTGGCGTACCGGCGCCCGTCGGGTCGGTAAGGTCATCACCGGCGCCGTTGGCAGGATATCCGTCGTTGTCAGCATCGAGATAGCAGCTTTCAACGCCGTCGCAATCCTCGTCGTCGCCGTTGTCAACGGCCTCGGTGGCCCCCGGGTAATCGGTGGCGGAGGCGTCGTCGCAGTCGATCGGGCTGTCGAGCACGGGTTCCACGTCGGTTCCAGTGCAGTCTGGGCCGGTGGCATTGACGACGGCCGACGTCGTGAACGTGTCATTGTCGGCGTCTTTGTAGCATTCTTCGTAGCCGTTCACATCGCAGTCGTTATTGACGCCGTCGTTGACGTGTGCCGCCAACGGCGTGGC
>SYKL01000087.1 GCA_005797785.1 Pseudomonadota bacterium
GATGGTGAAGTCGACATGCCCCGGCGTGTCGAGGAGATGGATCGTGTGTTCGTTCCACGCCACCGTGGTGGTGGCCGACTGAATGGTGATCCCCTTCGCCTTTTCCAAAGAATCGAAATCCAAGGTGGCGCCATCGCCCGATTTGTCCTTGACTTCGGTGATCTTGTGGATGCGTCCCGTGTAAAACAGGATGCGCTCGGAAAGGGTGGTCTTGCCGCTGTCGATGTGTGCAGAAATGCCAATGTTGCGTACGGAATGTAGGGTCGTCATGGTCGTCTCGGTCGGACAAAAGGAATCCATTCCCGCGATCCCGTCATCGACGGCTTCGCAGGGCCAGAAACAAAAAGAGCCCCCAAGGCGGGAGCTCCGAGTCCAGACCGTCACCGATCCTTAGGCGTAGAGCTGCCAGCCGCTTGGGAGCGGGGCAATAAGTATGTTGCGCCAGGAGGTGTCGTAGGTCATGGGCGGAACATAGGTTCGATTTTGGCGGGTGTCAAGATGGTGTGTGACCCCGGCGCACGACGCCCTGAAACACTCTGCTACACCAACCCGGGCGCCTCGAAGGTATAGCACCCTCGGGAACGGCTTTCCGTTCTCACTTTTTTTGGAGCGTTCATGTTTTTTCGATCGGTCGCGATGACCACTGCCGCAGCCTCCCTCCTGAACACCTGCGGCGGCGGAGGTGGCGGAGAATTCGACAGCGGCTGGATCGACGTGCAAGTGGGCGGCGATGTGTACGGCGAAATGGCCGACGACGAATCCCAGGCGTACGTCGACTTTGGGGTCGAGGACGGCACCGAGATCTTGGGCGTGGGGGCGCCCGACGACTTCGGAAACCAAGTGTACGTGCAAATCGATCTCGATCAGGCGAACCAGGAATTGTCCCTCTCCGATCTTCGCGTCATCACGGCGTACTACGACGGAGTCAACTATGAAAGCCGGGAATACGGCCTGGTGTACGTCGAGGCCTGTGGGGGCTCCGACGAAGTGCGCGTTTCTTTGGACGAAGTCACCCTCACCAGCGAGGATGGCACGACCCTGTCTCTAAATGGTGAGTTTGCTGCCACCGCTTATGCTAGCTTCGACGACTGCTGATCGCGATGTAGGTCCTCCCCTGCGTTCACACCACCCTACGCCGCCTCACCCGTGAACACATCCCATCCGTACACGATCAGCAAATAGTAAAACATCGTTTTTGGGATCCGAAACAGCGAACCCAAAAACACCGTCAACAGCGGCAATCGGGCCGCTCCGGAGGCCCATGTGACCAGACTGTACGGAATGGGCGTCACCGCGGCCACCGCCACCGCCCAAAAGCCGTACCGCTGAAAGAAGATGTCGATCTTTCGTTTTTTGATCTGGCCCTGCAGCCACGCGTTTCCGCCGATCAGGCGGCCCATCGCCCAGCCCGTCGGACCCGCCAAAACGCTGGCCGATGCTGCAGCGATATACACCGGCCAAAAACCCAAACCGCCCTCGTATCCGAGGAACAGAAACGGCTCATTGGTGAACACGGTGGCGTCGACAAGCAGGACGCCGAAAAACAACCCGACCAACCCGAACCGGGCCACAAACCAAGCGGACGCCGCCTCCAACGGGTCTTTGGCCACCAGCGCCAACAGGCCCAACGCGGCCATCATCAGTGCAACGCCCAGCACCATTTGCCGGGCGAGCACCCGCGGATCGAGTTCATCCGACGGGTCAACCGTCACCTTTCCGTCGTCTGCCACCATACGCCCCGCCCGAGCAAGTGTATGCACCCCGACGAACGTAGCAAGCGGTGCCGCGACTTGGAAATCGATCCCCCCGTTGAAGGACCTCCGCCGGACCGTCAGGGCGCCTATCCCGGCGAGTGGAGCGACACGCCCTCGTCCCAGGGCACCGTGACATACTGGTCCGTAAACAGGCCCCAGCCCGCACGACCGAAAGCGCTGACGTAGTAGACGGAGGAAAAGTCGATGGGTTCGAGGTAGATGGCGTACACTGGGCTTTGCGAAAAGACCGAGGCCGCAAGCAGCGGCCCGTCTCCCTCCTCGGTGTACGTCTGGTCGGGCGCCGCATCGTCCCAAGCGATCGCGGCGTACATCGCCACCCTCAGGCCGCCGCTGTCGACCAGATGGTCCGCGGGAGGGGCGGTGGCCAGGAGAAATTCGGCGCCGGCCTCGGTGGCATCGACGGCCACCGACTCGCCGAGGAGGTTATCCTCGGCTTCTTCGTTTCCCTCCACCAAATACAGGCCGGCCCGCACAGCGCCTTCATGGCTGGATTCCAACACACCGGGCAACGGTCCGGGGTCGTTCAGCAACAAATTGGCGTTCAGAGAGAGCTCATCGCCATCGGACAGGGCCGTGTTGACGATCTCGCCGTCGGGGAAAGTCACGACGAGGCGATTCCAGCCCAGCTGAACCCCGTATTCGGCGAAATCCCCCGGAACGGCCCCTCGAACATGGAGCAAGAAGGCATACTCGCCGTGCACGAGGGCTTCTCCCGGGGTGAATGCCTCGTCTCCATTGCTGTCGACCATACCGCCGATCAGGTATGGAGCCGCTTCCGCAACCACGGTGTCGGTATCGGTATCGGTGTCGCCGCCGCCGTCGTCGGCCTGATAGTGTTCTTCCGGCGGAGTACCCAAACACCAGCTAAAAGATACGCTTTCGCCGGCGACGCCAGTGATAGCGGTCCGCTCCCACATCGTCGACACATCGAACGCGTTTTCGCTGTCGAAGTTCATCGGGAAAAGGGCCATCGTAATTTCGCCCTCGGGAACGAGGGCATCGGCGGCGAACGCCAACGACCCATTCAGCGCGAATTCGTCGCAGTCGTCGACCACCACCTCGTCCGTATCACCCGAATCGTCGGTGTCGGTGGGCCCGGAGTCGGTCGTGTCGGTTCCGGAATCTTCTTCTTTGGCGGTACAGGCCGCGAGCAACAGGGCAAGGCAGAACAGGGGGCGCATCAAGGCTCCGCGATGGGCGTGTCGTGGGATCTTACCACGACACGGCCTGCTCACCCCGGTATCAGAGCTGCTGCCCGCGATCTCCCCGCCCTGAGCCGCGGAAACGCTACCGCGCGACCACCGCACCCGAATCGACCCGAGCGTGCCACATTCCGCGGCGAAAACCGCTCAACACCTGCCGGGCCCGACCGGGGGCGAGATCGGCCAGCGAGCGGCCGCCCTTAAAGAAGTCGTTCATGCCCGGAAGGGCGGCGATGTCCGCCCGCGACATCTCGGCAAGTCCCATACTCCAGTCCCCAAACGAGCGGGCCTCCACGGGTTCTTGGATCAGCTTCAACACGCGGAGGTGCCGGGGATCCGCGGAGATACGGTCAAACAAAGCGCTGATGGTTTCCGGCTCTCCCTCTAGCACTTGCAGGATCGAGCCCTCCACCTCCACCAAGATCCCCGTGATCTGGCGTTGCTCATTGAAAACCCGGGCCCGTTGCAACAGCAACAACAACTCCGTTGGTCCAACCGCAGGATCGAGCGCACTGACGTAGATGATCTGAGACAACGACGGTCGGTCATCCATGGGACCTCCTGTTGTGCCCTACGTTTTCGGCGTGGGTACTCAGAGTGTACCCATTCCGGCGGCGGCGTCGCGTCAACTCTGCTGGGCGCGCAACTGAAAGCCACGCGTCACAAACGATCGCCGTCCCACCGTAAGAAACTCGGCCGACCCGCCGAGACGTGAAATTGGCTCCGTTCGAACAACGCTTTACAAATCGCAGAATTTCTTTTCTTTTCCGTGCCCAAATTTCCGAGTTGCGGTCTCCATGGACGCCGAGCGCTTCTGCTCGAAACTTGGAGTTTACCATGCGTCGTTTTATGCTTTCTGTGTCCTTTTTCCTCGCCGCTGCCTGCAATGGAGAAGGCCGCTTCGTGGGTACTTGGGTTGGAGATCTGGACTGCACCTCGGAACAGGACCCCGTCCTGTCGGGAATTGAACTCCGCGTTGAGGCGGGCGACGACGGCTACACGGCGTCCCTCGTTTTGGACGACGAGGTTCTGCCTTTGACCTGTACCGCCGAAAAGAACGTGCTCAGCTGCAGCGGCGACGACATCGCGTCGGTGGAATTGGAGGTCGACGGCGATCTGGCCACGCTCTCGGTCGATGACGAAGATGTGACCTGCGACGGCGAATTCGAACGCGAGTAGCCTGCGTACGCCCGATCCCGGCCGGCCGCAGCGGCAGGTCGGGACGCTCGTCCAGGCAGACCTGTGGGCCGTTGTCCTGAATCACCACACTTGGGGATGGTAAAGGAGTTGACGATCGGTCAACCCGTCCGCGTCAACCCCACCACCGCCGCCCCAACGGCCGCCAACAATGCGCCCACCACCTGGCGAATCTCCAGTTTCTCCTTGAGTACCAGCCACGCCATCGCCAGGATGTACACCGTGGACATCTGATTCAGCACCGCCGCGACCGACGCCGGCGCCCACTTGAAGCCTCCCACCCACAACAACATCGACACATAGCTGCCGATCACCGCGGCTGGGACCATCGTTTTCCAGAGGCGGGACGGCCGAAACACCGGCAAGGTTCCGCGCCAACCGCCGCGCACCGTCAACCACACCGCCTGACCGGCCACCCCCGCCACCATCCGCGACCAGGTGACTTCCACGAGCGAACTCGCCTCCAACACCGGCTTCGAAAGGATCACCCCCAACGCCATCGCCACAATGCCCAGGAACCCCAGCAGGACACCCGCCCACGGAAAAGGCTCATCGCCCTCAACTTTCAGAGACTTCGGCTCCACGCTGGCGACGGTCACGCCGATCACCACCAAGATGGCGCCCACCACAAACCCCGGTCCAGCCGGCTCATGAAGAAAAATCATTGAACAAGCCACGATCACCGGCGCATAGGTGGTGTCGATCAACGCAAACCGCCCGGCGCCCACCCTTTGCAGCGCCGCGAAGATCAGCGTATCGCCAACCGAAAGCCCAAGCACACCGCTCAACGCCAACCGCGCCCAATCCCAAGCGCTCCGATCTTCGGGGATCCCGATCCCAAACGCAAACAACGTGACCGTCAACAATAGAATCGCGACCGTATTTTTGAACAGGTTGAGTGCCATCGGCGAGGCTGCGTCCGATCGTTTGAACAGGACGACCGCCACCGACCAACACAGAGGGGCCAGCAGCGCGCAGATCTCGCCGGCGAAGGGAAAAGGCATCGGCAGAGGTCACCGGTTTGGAGTCGGTTGGCAAGCACCCCTTCCCCGCACGCGTCTCCATCCACAACAATTTGCAACAGCTTCAGGTTGGAACGGCCAGCTAGGTTAGCGGGCGTGTCGGAGTTCGAATGAAACGCCTGTGGTTACTGCTCTCTCTATCCGCGTGCGATCGCCCCACGGCGGTCGACACCGGCGGCCTATCCGATTCGCAAACGGGTGAAACCGACGATACGGGCGACACTTCGGACACCGGAGATACGGGCGATACCTCGGATACGGGCGATACCTCAGATACGGGCGATACCTCGGATACGGGCGATACCTCGGATACCGGCGATACCTCGGATACGGGCGATACCTCGGATACCGGCGATACCTCGGATACCGGCGATACCTCGGATACGGCCGACACCAGCGACACCTCAGACACAGGAACCCCGTTTACCGCCGGCGATTGCATCTGGACCACCACCGCCATCGACACCAATTACCGCGCTCAACAGTACCTCTCGATGGCGATCGACTCCACCGATGCGATCCACGTGTCGTACCAATACAACGTCTGGGACGACCATGACATGAAGTATGCGTACCGATCCCCCTCGGGCACCTGGTCCACACAGACCATTCAAAACGACTCGACCAGCATCGGCTACTGGAACGGCATTGCGGTCGATTCCAGCGACCAGCCGGTGGTGAGCTACCACGACTGGACCGGGGATCGGCTGATGTTCGCCATCCTGCCGTCCGGCGGAGCATGGAGCCGAGAAGTCGCGGATTCCACTGGCGAGGTGGGGATATACAACCAGATTGGGGTGGATTCGGCTGACACGATCCACATCTTCCATGTCAACGAGTCGGGCAACGACGAATTGCGCCACACGTACCGAGACTCCGGCGGCAGTTGGACCACATACACGGTCACCACCGAGTCCTCCTCCGGAAGCAATCTGTCGCTGTTCATCGACGAGGACGACGGCATTCACCTGTTGTATCGGCGCAATGGAACGGCCAACCTCCGTGGGGTGAAATACGCCTACAAGCCCGCCGGGGGAAGCTGGACGATCGAGGATGTCGCCATCGGACACTACACCGGCCTCAACGATCTCGTCGTTTCGCCGAGCGGAGCGGTCTACGCCGTCTTTTTCGACATCGACGCGCAACAACTGGTCTACGCCGAAAAACCCAGTAGCGGAACCTGGTCCACCTCCACGCTCGTCGCGAGCAACTATGCCAACAATCCAGCGATCACCCTCGACGACACCGGCGGACTACACCTGAGCTACACCTACGACGATGAAACCACGCCGGTGCAGGCGTTGATGTACGGTTATCGTCCCTCCGGTGGCGCCTGGACCTTTGCCGACACCGGCGCCATCGACAACATCGGCAGCGACGAAACGGACATCGCGATCGATTCTACGGGCACCGTTCATGTGATGTTCTTCTACCGGTTGGGGGGGGCCGGAGGGCTGTACCACACGGAATGCACCCCGGGCGGGTGACGCGCTATTCCCGCCTCAACCGCACCGGACAATCCCGACCGTCGAACCCCTGGTAATCCTCCAACTCGGCCCACTCGCCGTGGACCCGCAGCGCAAATTCGGTGGCCCAGTCGTAGCGACACAACATGGTTTCGTCATCCTTGGCGAAACAGTCGAGCTCGGACGCATTTTCACCGATCGTCCACTCCCCGTCGTATAGCCCAAACCGATCCACCGGCAGCAGCTCCAAACGAAGGTCCTCATCGGTCGGCCCATCCCCATAAAACTGGCAGGTCGCCGCCCCCTCCCACGCTCCCGCAAACGGATCGGGGGTATCGCAGCCGATGGCCGCGCCGAAGAGCATTGGAAACCACCCAACCAACGATGGGAACCGGGACATGACACCTCCAAGAGTCGGCCAAAGTGAGCCGATCACCTGCCCTAATCTGGCACATGCGTCGGGCGGTCGCGCTTACATCGCGCGCTGGAGCACTTACATGCTGATGCGCCGGTTCAGCTCAGCCTACATCGCCTCAAGCAGCTCCAACGCGATCTGGCTGTCCGTCCGGATCTCATACGGATCAGCGGCATCTGGCAGCAGGAGTTCGTCCGGCAGACTGGTGACTTCTTCCTCAAGCGGCGTGTGGTTGAGCCACACCATAGGCGCCGTTCCCTCGAGTGCCCGGTTGATCATCAGAATCGCATGGTCGTGGTCCGGCTGAACGTGGTCGGTCACCGACTGCACGCGCGCGTACGGCACCGCGATCCCACCGACGAAATTCTTCGCTTCCCGTTGGGACCAAAAGTCCTCGTCCTCGCAATCATACTCGCTGAGATGTCCATTCCCTCCGGCACAGCTCCCTGTGTCGTTCCGATCCGCGGGCCCCTCAAAGTCGACAAGGAACTTTACCATGTCGTTGGCGCTCTCGTGCCGGCTCAGCATGCCAGTCGCGATGGTCACCCCATAGGAATTGGAGATCACGCCGATGCGATCGACGTCGATCGAGGCATCAAACTGCTCGGTGGCGAAGCGCACCAGCTCCAGCAGCCCGTCTTGGTGAACCGACCCTCCCTCATCCTCCACACCTTCGCTGTCACCACGCCCTTCCGGATCAAACACGATGTAGTTCATATCGAAAAGATCCGCGGATGCTTGTGCTTTATTACCGCCGGTGAACAGCGTGTGATCCCCGCGACCACCCGGCACCAGAATCGCTGTCACCCGCACGTCGCTCACAGGCTCCGTCGGCGAAATGAACTCGACGTACATGCGCGCCTGAGAAGTAGGGTTGGTGACTAGAAATTGGTTTTCGCCGATGACCTCGTAGGTCACCGCTGCGGCGTCGGTGTCCGCCGAGGTGTCCGAGTCGGAATCCTCCCCGGGGCCGCTGTCCAAGCTGGAATCCGCCGTTGAGGGGTCAGAGTCCTCCCCTGGCGCACACCCCAGGGCACACCCCCACACTCCGAAAATCGCCAGCGTCCGGTACATGCCTGCCTCCGTGCCGGAGATTATGGCAGATCGCGGGCGCCAGCACACAACCCCTTCGTGGCACGCTACTCGCGCGTCAACGCCACCGGGCAGTCCCGCCCGTCTAACGCCACATAGTCCTGCAGGACCGCTTCATCGCCGTCGGCCTGCAGCACAAACTCGGTGACCCAGTCGTAGCGACACAACATGGTTTCGTCATCCTTGGCGAAACAGTCAAGCTCGGACGCATTTTCGCCGATCGCCCAGTCGCCGTCGTACAGGCCAAACCGATCGACCGGGAGCAACTCCAAGCTGAGGGTCTCCAGGGTAGGACCCTCGCCATAAAACTGGCATGTGGCCTCACCCACCCAGACGCCCGCAAAGGGATCGGGGGTCGCACAACCGGTCGCCGCGCCGAAAACCAAACAAAACCACCACTTCATGAGGCCCCCAAAGAAAAAAACGCGCCGGAGGGCTCCGGCGTGGCTCTTTCTGACCCATTTTTCGAGCCACAATCGCTTCACATTGCTGCAATGGCGCCGGGCCGTTGACAGCCCCCGTGGACTCGCCGATCGTAGCCGCGTGTCCGAACACGAACTCCTCCACTCGACCACGCTGTCGATCAATGCGGTGACCGGAGCGTATTCCCGTGTGGATGGGGAAAGCGGGAAGTTGTCCGGCTTGGAGCTGGGCGCCGTTCGGTACTTGGTAGAGCACCGGGACCGGTTCGTTACCCAGGAAGAACTCCAACAAAACGTCTGGGGATACGCACCCGGGACCGTCTCCCGCGCGGCCGATTCCACCCTGTTGCGGCTGCGCCGGAAGCTGTTGGTCGGCGACCAGGAGCCGTTCGTCAAACAGTATGGTCAGGGACTTCGCTGGGTATTGCCGATTCGTGCCCACGAAACCCACACGCCAGCGCCAGCAACACCCGCACCCGCCGATCCGGTGTTGCAACGGCTGGAAGCCGCCTGGAACGCAGGTCTCCAGCGGATAGCGGTGGTTGGCCCTCCTGGGATCGGCCGCCAAACCACGGTCCGCGCTTGGTTGCGCCAACACCCCGAGTGGGCGGTTCGCTGGGATCAAGGGCCGTGGATCGGAAATTCATCGGTCCGCGTGCAGGTGATCACCGAAGTGGATGGTCCGATCGACGGATCCGCGGCCATGGTCGTGCAGATCCGCTCGGCCCCGGATCCCGATCTGCCCGCCATGGCGGTGGTGACCCTGGCCCTTCCGTCGGAAGCGGAGTTTCAAGAGCGGTTTGTGCGCCTTGCCCGGGAGCGCTGGGGCGTCGATTATGCGCCGACACCGCACATACTTCACCAAGTATATACCGAGACCCAAGGGATCAACGAACTGATCGACTGCGCCATCGAACGCCTGCCATGGCTCCTCGCCGGATCCGATTCGGTGGTGGCCGCCACCTCCTGGGACGCGCAAGCGGTGGTCGACATCGAACGCCTGCCGGAGAGCCTCCGCTGGTGGTACCCGCGCCTGGCGATCTTCGAGCACTGGTTTTCAGAGGCGTCCGCCGGACAGTGGTTTCCAGAGGCACCGGTGCCGTTCTCCGAGGTGGTTCAACCCCTCACCCGCGCCGGCCTGCTCACGTTGATCCCCGGTGAAGGCGCGCCATTGCTCGCCATTCCGGTCCCGTGGCGACGCGCGCTGCTGCGCCGCTCGCCGCCGTCGCCCGACATCCTCCGCCGCCACGGCGCCTGGGTGGCCAATGCCTCCTTCCAGGCTGCGCATCCTACCCCGATATTTTGGCAAGAGGGCTCCGGCGCACTGCGGAACCTGCTCCGGATCGACGACCGCCCCGGCTTGCAGGCGTTGCTGCCCGTGTTGGTCCAGACGTACGCATTTCACATCGCAGTGTTCCCAAGCGAACACGACATCGATCGGCTTCAGACGCTGAAACAACGGCTGACCGATCCCTCCAGCCAATTTCGGCTCGACCTCTTGCTTCAATTTGCCGAACATCCCTCCGGCGTCGCTGCGATCGCTCAGATCGCGCAGCAAAGCTTGGCCCGTGCCCCCTGCGCCTCCACAAAAGCCGAGGCTGCCGCGGTTGCGATCGGTTCTCGTCCCTTTCCAGGGGTGGACTACACCGCCGCGACCGCGGCGCTCGCCGACGATTCCGCTTTCTTTGGACACACCGCTGCGATTCTGCGCGATCTCGCCACCTCCAAGGCGGCCCTCACCCAAGGTCGAACCGCCGACGCTGAGCAGGCGGTAGGCGCCTGGGATTCCGCCGAGATTCCCCCTTTCCTGCAGGTGCGATTCTGGTACTACCGAATGAGCGCCCTGGGCGTCCTGCCGCGCCACGGCCGAATTCGCTGGGATCCTCACGTTCAGCATGCCTTTTCGCAAGAGACCACCTATCTGTCCGCCCTCGGCAGGGCCCTGTACGCGATGCAGCGGCCGCCCTGGAGTGTCGCGGCAGCAGCGATTTCGGCCGATCTCCCCTTGCTACAACGGCAAGCGAACCCCTCCTTTCACGACATGATCCGACGGCGGGCGCGATGCCGTTGGCTGATCGGCGACCTCGCGGGCTGCGCAGCCGATTATACCGCGTTGATGGAGTTTCACGTTCAACAGGGGGACCTGTTCACCCAACGATGGATCACCATGGAGCGGGCGTGGCTATTGGAGGAATCGCCCGGCGAGCTCAACCACCCCCCCGCCGGCGATCTGTG
Organism: Pseudomonadota bacterium; assembly: GCA_005797785.1. GTDB lineage: Bacteria > Myxococcota_A > UBA796 > UBA796 > SYKL01. The sequence goes on from SYKL01000087.1 coordinate 10,827, forward strand.
GCTCCTGACCGCCATGTATGAGCGCCTCATCGGCCTCACCCCCGAAAGGGTGCCCCCGGACGCTGCCATCGCGCACTCGCCGACGCTGGCAGCCCTCGATGCGCTGTGGCGGCACCAACAAGGCCTGCCCGGCGGCCGGGCGGAAACCGTCCTGAAAGCAGCCGATCGCCTGAGCACCACCTACCCCGATTTGGCGGAAGTGATCCGACGCCGGCTGGCCAATTCGTCAACCGCTTGACCAATTACGGCCGGAGTTCGGCGCGCCTTCGGCCCAACCGCAGCAGGCCGATCACCAACGCCAGCCCGGGGATCAGAAACCGTTGATCCGGAGCGGTCGAACACCCGGCGCTGCGGGGCTCCTCGTCCACTTCCGGCGTACGTTCAAAGCGGTTTTTCCATTCCTCAGCCGACCACACTTCGGTGTACTCCTCGATCCACTCCAGGTGGGCGTCAACCCGCGGCGAAAGCGTGTAGCCGCCGGTGCACTCGACCCCATCGCCTTCCGGCTGGCCACCGGCGGAGATCACCCCGGTGATCTCCCAGCCGAGCTCGTTGAACTCCAACACCGCACCGCCGGAGTCGCCACTGCAGGCGTTAAACCGGCCATGAGGATCATAGCCAAAAAGAACGTCTACTTCGAAGTTGTTGAGCGGGATGTCGCCGAAACGTTTGACGCCGGCTTGTCCGGTGAGTTCATCCGATATCCCAAAGCCCACGTACCGCTGTTTGGTCCCAATCTCCGCATCTGTGATCGCGTCGCGGTTCACCGGCATCACATCGAAATCGAAGTTATTTTCTGGAAGAAATACAAGGCCCACGTCGTTGTTGAGGTGGGTCAGGTCAAAACCCGGGTGCGCCACCCAGTCCGTCGCCCGAACCGAATCCTGCGTTCCGTCCTCGCTCACGTCCGTTCCGGAGAGCACCCACAGGTTCGGATGCCCCGTCGCGGCCAACAATTCAAAGTACCAAATGCAATGGGCGGCGGTCAGCACCGCCTGCTCGCCGATCACGGTTCCCGAACAGAAAAAATCGCCTTCCCCTTGCTCATCCGCCGCGAACAGGGACACCACCTGCGGCAGCGTGTCCGTCTCCTCGCCGTTGATAATGGAACTGGCTTCAGCGGTCGGGGTTCCAGCAAAAAAGAGCATCGATAAGGTCAACATCAGAACTCCAGAGGGAGGTTGCGCCATTGAAATGCCCTCCAAACCGATCGCCAACTGCTGCACATTGCTTCAACCACGGAGCCGACGAACACCGCGTCAAGAACAACGAAAGGCCGACTCCCTCGAGAGTCGACCCCCACAACTCGTCAACCGGTTGACCATTCAGCGCCGGATTTCGGCGCGCCTTCGGCCCAATCGAAGCAGCACAACCATCAACGCGAGGCCGGGAACCAAAAACCGTTGATCCGGAGCGGTCGAACACCCGGCGCTGCGGGATTCTTCCTGTGCTTCCTCCGGTGGGCGCTCGAGGTAGGCTTTCCACTCCTGCGCCGACCAGACTTCCGTCTGCGCCTCAATCCAGTCCAAATGGGCGTCGATCCGGGGCCCCACCGTGTAGCCGCCGGCGCATTCGGTGCCGTCGCCGCTCGGCTGCCCCACGTACGAGTTCACTCCCGCCAACTCCCATCCAAGCTCGTGAAACTCCAGGACCGCGCCGCCAGAATCGCCATGACAGGCGTTGTATTCGCCCTGCGGATCGTAGCCCGCGAGGCGTTCGTCGCTGAAGTTGTTCAGTGGAATGTCGGCGAACCGCTTCACGCCCGCATCATTCGCCCCATCATCGCTGATGCCCCACCCCGCAAACCGGTAGTCGGTGTCGAGTTGCGATTCGGTGAGCGGGTCGCGGTTCACCGGCATGACGTCGAACGAAAAGTTCTCTTCCGGTAGGAAGATGAGACCGAGGTCGTTGGTGAGCTCGAGAATGTTGAAATCGGGATGCATCGCCCAGTCGACCGCGAGGACCGACTCCTGAACACCCGCCTCACTGGCCTCGGTACCGGACAGCACCCACAGGTTATCTAGGTCATTCGCTGACAACACTTGAAAAGCGACCACGCAATGGGCGGCGGTCACCACCGCCCGCTCCCCGATCACCACCCCCGAGCAAAACAC
>SYKL01000088.1 GCA_005797785.1 Pseudomonadota bacterium
AATCCCACCGCCTCCTTCGCTCGTTTGACACCTCGATTTGATGAAACGGAGTCGTGACCGAGTGGCCGAAGGTGCATGATTGCTAATCATGTGTCGGGGAAACCTGACCAAGGGTTCAAATCCCTTCGACTCCGCCATATTCTGCACCCATAGCTCAGCTGGATAGAGCGTCGGACTACGAATCCGAAGGTCACAGGTTCGACTCCTGTTGGGTGCACCACTCTTTTCGAGCACATACGCACCAAGATCCCCCCATCGGGAGTCTCCATGGACTGCCTCATACTCATTCGGCCCGCGGTTGATCCCTTTTGTCGCGGTGATATCGAAGACTACCTTCTGGACCACCTGACCGGCTTCGAACTTCTCGGCGGCGGAACGGCATTGGGCGAGGTGTCCGAGAGCGATATCCAACTCGAGCTCGACGATGGGCGCTCGGCCGAAGGCTGGGCCTCGGAAATTCAGCGGTTGATCCAGGAGATCCCTGTCACCGAGGATACGGCTTGGATGGATCAGCAGCCTCTCGAGTTCGAAATCCGGATCGGCGACAGCCAACTCGCCAAATGGACGCGGACAAAGGCCTAAACCATCTCGGGATTCGCACGCCCAAATGGTAAAGTGCTTGACATTTTCCAAGAGCGTCCTCCATGTCCAAACTCGGCGCCCCCAGCCCATTCCTCGATCGCCTTCGCGACCTGATGGCCCACAAGGGGCTTTCCCTTGAGCGTTTGGCTACCCTGTTGGAAGTGGCGGAAGCCGGCGGAATTTCTGCGGCTGCACCGGACAATAGCAACCAGCAGAGTTTGATGTCGCGGCAACTCTCCGAGTTGGAGCAGTTTTTTGGGCTGCAGCTTACGGTCCGAACCGGCCGGCGCCTGCAGCTCACGGAAGACGGGCTTTCGCTCGCCCAACACGCCCGGTGGCTGTTTCAAGGATTGGCTGACCTTCGCGACAAGGGGCGGGAATCATCCCATTCTCCCTTGGTCTTTGGCGCCGGCGACACGATTCTTCAATTTCTGGTGATCCCCGCCCTCACCCGGCTCGGGTCTGAACACCGCTTCATCTTAAAGACACTCGCGAACGAACAAATTGAGCGGCAGCTGATCGATGGCTCGCTCCAACTCGGGGTGTTGCGGGGACAACCCACGTCCGATCGCTTGGTCGCCCGCCGGGTCGGCCGCTGGGAATGGGCATTGGCCGTCCCTACGGCCCTGACCCGCCCCGGTGACACCGCCGAGTCGGTGCTGCTTCGGTGCCCGCTCGCGTTGCAATCCAGCGAGCCACAATTTGTCGCCGACGTGCTCGACGACCTCGGTCCCTCCCCGCTGGCGCTACGCTGCGACACCTTCGCCCAGGCGCTGCAGGCGGTTCGAAGCGGCAAATATGTTTCCGTGCTTCCACGGGTGATGCTTCGAGACCTGCCCGAAATCACGATGTTTCCCACGCTGGAAAGCCGAGGTATCGACCTCTATCTGGCCTTTCCACCCCAAGGGTTGCTGGCTCGTCCAACACTGGCATCGGCGATCGACGCGATCGACGCCGCTTTCCGAGACACATGACTCTATAGTCAGGTACCCTTCGATCTCCTGCATAGCAGTCCGCTCGCACGGCCGCTACGATGGGGGCACAAGGGAAGAACATGCAGACTCTACCTATCTTTTTCGCTGCGGAAATGGTCGCGGACTCGGGTTCCTATTCCCCCAGCGCCGAAAAACCCGCCCAAGTCGTGCGCCGTTTCCTGCAAACGGGGCTGCCGGTCCGCCTAGAGCGGCCGGAACCTCTGAGCGTGGACACCCTATCCTTGGCTCACGAACGACAGTTTGTAACGGACGTGCTCGAAGGGCGGCGCGGCAACGGCTTCGGAAACCGCAGCGCGGAAGTGGCGGCTTCGCTTTGTTGGACCAACGGCGCGATGTTGTCGGCGGCCTCCGCAGCGTTGAAGTCCGGCACGGTCGCTTGCGCGCCATGTTCAGGCTTTCACCACGCACATTGGGATCGCGCGGGCGGGTTCTGTACGTTCAACGGCTTGATGATCACCGCACAAGCGCTACGACAGGCCGGAAAGGTCCACCGCGTCGGGATCCTGGATTTCGACATGCATTATGGCGACGGAACCGACAGCATTCTGTCCAAGCTCGGGATCGACTGGGTCACGCACATTACCGCGGGCCGCTTCTACGATCAGCCGGATCAAGCCCATGAATTCCTCGACCGCATCCCCGAATGGATGTCTACGCTTTCCGACTGCGATCTGATCTTGTACCAGGCCGGAGCGGACCCGCACGTCGACGACCCCCTCGGCGGGTTTCTAACCACCGAACAACTTTTTCAACGAGATCGCTTGGTGTTCCAGCACGCTCACCGCCAACGGACTCCCATCGTGTGGAATCTGGCGGGCGGCTACCAAAAAACTCCCAGCGGAGGTATCGAACCCGTGCTGGACATCCATGAGAATACGCTGCGGGCGTGCATCGAGGCCTTCGGCGTCGGCCAGTAGAGCCCGCAACTATACCTCGGCGTTGGTCCGCATTATCGCGCCAACGAGCGCCCAAAGCCCCCACAT
>SYKL01000089.1 GCA_005797785.1 Pseudomonadota bacterium
CAGCGCTCTCAAAGTGGACAGTAAAGCCTAACTATTTCACTCCAATGGATGCGGTGGTGGCGGTCGGGTTTGCGGTCGTGGCCTTTCAATGGTGGTGGCAGGACAAGCGGATCCCGCGCTGGTCGTGGTGGGCCCTCGCGATTGCAAGTGCGCCTTTTATATTCGCTTTGGGGCTGGGCTGGTCGGGCGTGCCAGCGGGGCATACGACTCAAGCGTTGTTGGCGTTAGGGGTCCTGACCGCCGTTTCCGGCGTGCTGGCTACGGATGTGGCGAAACACTCGGAGGGAGCGGGCAAGAAAGGGTATGCATTTACCGTGCTCTGCGCGCTGTTGTTGATCGGGGCGGCAGCCGCGATCCCCGCTGGCGGCGCAATCGGCCAGTGGCCCGACCAGAAGTTGAAGTTCAAATTGGTGATCGGAGGGATCGCGACCTTTGCCGCGGCTTGGAACATCTGGCATGTGTACATGCAGAAATTCGGCATTCTACGTATGTACAACGCGAAGTCCGACGCCGCGGTGGAGGCTAAAGTGCCCCCCTGGGTCGATCGCCTGTTTTTGTTTGGCTGGGTTCCCCTGTATTTTGTCGGCCTCGCGCCCACGGCAAAGGACCTGATCAAAGCGCAGGCCCCTTCCGTCGCCGTCTATGTGGTGCCGATCACCGATGCGATGATCGCGATCCGCCCCTGGGCGCTCGGCCCAGCGATTGCGCTAGTGGGCGCAGGTTTTTTGACGTTCGGCTGGTGGGAGTGGAAGTCAACCAAGTTTACCAATTGGGCGCGGCTGTCGATGGCGGCGGGCACCGCCTTGCTCGCGGCTTCCTTCTTTGTGGTCAACCCGCTCAAGGTGTACATCGCCTTTGGGTTTTCGCATGCAGTCGAATACATGGTGTTCGTATGGGCGTTTCAGCGAAAACGCTACGCGCAGCCGCTGCCGCACCGGCCGCTGTTGGGGCGGCTGTTGAACTGGCCGGTGCTTTCCTACGGGATTTTCCTACTCATCGTCGGCGGCGTGGGTTTCTACCTGGACTTCGCCGATGATGTCGGATTGATCGTCGGCAAACTGCAGATCTTCGGCACCCGCGCGAGCAGTTGGCTGTTCTATTGGACCATCTGGCATTCGATGGCCCATTTCTATTTCGATGGCTTCCTTTGGAAGATGCGACTTCCAGAGGTGCGGGCGAACATTTAGCAGGGGCTACTCGAGAACGGAGATGGACACGGTCACAGCCGTGCCTTCTTTGATTTCGGCGAACGCTAACGTGCCGCCGGTGCCACCCGTGAAGCTCGCGGAGAAGGTATCCGCCGACTGGTAGACGGATTCATTGCTCATTTTCCAGCCTTTCGCCTGGAGCGCTTCCAACCACGCGCCGCGCTGGTAGCCGGATTGAATCGTGCCCATAAAGTACGTCGGCCCAGAAGAAACGACCTCCGAGCTCTGGATCGGGAGATTCATCTCCTTCCAAGGCGAACTCAATTCCCCCCCCGCCCCGGCGCCGAGAGCGCCGAACGCTTGGCCGAGGCCCTCCAACGACTCGGTCAAAGCGCCAAGTCCGCCCAATCCCGGGGTGGCCGAACCGCCGGCGACCGGACCGCCGTCCCATGCTTGGTATTCCGTGAGAAGCGAGCGTCCATTGCCGAAATCACCCTTTTTTGCCTCGACGATCAACGTGCCTTGTTTGCGATCAAGTGCAATGCAGGTCGGGATGGATGGGATTTTCACCCCATTGGTGGAAAGCAGCGTCTCGCCGCTGGCGACGCAGTAGAAATACGGGCTCTTTTTGTCGTGTTTGTACACTTTGACCGCGTCCAAATTCAAAAAGCTGAACTTCGCAACGCCATTGAGGGCCCCATTTTCAACGTACAGCTCCTTGGAAGCGATGTTCCACCCGGGATTGTCCGTTTCCAGTTGGGTGCCGCGAATGTGGTTGTTGATCAGCTCCGCAAAATCGGCCTGGGCTTGGGCGGCGTCATCGGTCCCAATACTGAGAAACCGCACTTCTCCCGTCATTTTCTTGAGATCGATTTCCAGCCGAGTGCGCTCGATGATCAGGCAACTGGTGAGGGGAATGAGGGAGGCAGCAAGCAAAATCAGACGGCGCATCGGTACTCCGGTCAGGGAAGGGGTTCAGTAACGGGGGTGGTGGCTCGCCGCTGCAAAAACAGCAGTTGCTCGGCGTCGGCGGTAAGCAGTCCAGATTCGGTAGCGTAAACCACCGTTCCGCTGTTGGTCAACGCAAAGCGTTCGGACAATTTGGCTTCCGCAGCAAGGTGGTTGAGCAGGCCGATCGCCAGCCAAACCTCTTCCTGCAGCGAGCCTTGCACCCGCCACCGGTGTCCCTCCCGCCACGCCTCGATCACGATCTGGTCGCCGACCTCTCGGCGCAGCAGGCGCGTGGTGCTCAATTCTGGGGAGAGGGCCGCGAGGCGTCCCGGGTCGAGCTGTTGGTTGTCATCGTACGGCCACGCCGAACGACCACGTTGAAACAACGCGTTTTCGGCGCTTACTTGGTCGGTGGGTTCATCGAGAAGGCCGATGGCGACCCAATGTTGGTTGAGGGCGGCCGCGGACGGAAACCGCTTCAAAGCGCTGAACATTTGAGGCGTTTGGCGGGCGACCTCCGTGAGTGCCAACGTGGGTTCGCGGCGCCGAGCCGCCTCCCAATCCAAGGCGGCGAGGTTCTCAAAACACCCGTCGGCGCGAGGTTCGATGTACGCAAGGTAGTCGCCAACGCATTGGTCAACCCGATTTACCAATTCGAGGTTTCGCTCGGGGTGGGCCTTCGCCCACGGGATGGTGGTGACCGGATGACCTAGGGCCAACCACCGAATACTGCCGCGGTACGGGAAACAGGTGTCGCGCTGTGCTTTGCACACGACTTGTGCAGAAGGGTCGTCAAAGGTACCTAAAGCGTCGAGGACGTGGACTTGCAAGCCGGGGTCCCGCACGGTCGATGCGAGATCGAGGAGCGCTGGCACGGCAACGACAGGATCGAGGCCCGCGATCGCCCAGACGTCATTGGCGCTGGGCTGCGTCTTTATGGCTGCTTCGATCCTGGGCGAACGGATGTCCATCCGAGCGTTGTAGAGGTACCAATAGGACAACCATTCGATCGAGAGCTCAGCCTCCGCGATCTGCTGCGCCTCCGGCGATCCGCACCCCGCCCACAACCCCTGCGCGTCGGGTTGGGTCCGAATCACCGAAAGTAGCTGGTCACAGGTAGGTTTGGGATACCTGATCAGTGGATCCAGCTCGTACGGAAGCTCCGCCAGTTCGCCCCAAGGTGCCCAAGTTTCGAGCACTTGCGGGAGGTGATCGATCAATTCTGGATCGCTTCGTCGCAATCCTGCTTGAAATTCGCGCGTATCGCCGCCGGCGAACCAGTCGTCGATCGCTGGCGGTGCGCCCGGCGACCGAACGGCACCCGACGCCACGATGGGCGACTCGAGCACCGTTTCGTCCTTCGGGGGATCGCACGCTGCAAGCAGGAAGGCCGCCCACATCAGCCGATTTCCCGACGGAGCAGCCGCGCGCGCACCGTGGCACCGGGATGAGCCAGCAGCCAGTCCGAAAGCGCGGAACCGTCGACGCCGAGTGAAGAGAGTTCGCGAGCGGCCGCTTGCGGATCGTGGAGTTGGGTGGTGTATTTTCGAAGGAATCTTCCGGTCTGCTCTGCGGTCAATCCGTGCACCGCGAGTGCAGGAGAATCTGGCGCAAAGGCGGCTTCCGGCGAGGGGAGGGCGTACAGCGTCAACACCCCAGGGGCGGCGACCTCCTGATCCGGCCGGCGGGCGCTCTGAATCTGCCAGATGCGCTCGAGATCATCCCGGGGGATCGCTTGAATCAGCCGTTGGGTATACTCCTGGGCAGGGTGGGCATAAATCTCGGCGGCGGGGCCCATTTCCAGGATTTTGCCCTTTTGCATCACCGCCATGGTGTCGGACATGAACTTCACGACCGCCAAATCGTGGGAGATGAAGATGTAGGTGAGCTTTCGCTTCTCCTGTAAGCGCTTCAGCAGGTTGAGAACCTGGGCTTGGACGGACACATCCAAAGCGCTGACCGCCTCATCGCAGATCACCAATTCCGGCTCAACGGTGAGCGCGCGGGCGATGCAAATCCGTTGGCGTTGTCCGCCGGAAAACTCGTGGGGTACCCGGCGCAGGTAGGCGACGGGCAGTCCGACCTCATTCATCAATTCCTTAGCGCGCTCGAGGCGTTCCGCGTGGTTGGCGCCGATCCCGTGCACCAGCATCGGCTCGGTAAGGATCTGCTCGACCGTCATGCGCGGATTCAGGGAAGAGTAAGGATCTTGGAAGATGATTTGGAGGTGACGTCGGGTCTTTCGCATCTCCGCCGCCGATAGTCGAGCGAGATCCCGGCCTTGAAACTGAACAGAACCTCCAGTGGGCTCGATCAGGCGTAGGATCGCCCGCCCCGTCGTCGTCTTGCCGCAGCCGG
>SYKL01000090.1 GCA_005797785.1 Pseudomonadota bacterium
CGAAAAATGGATTTTACCGCCTGACCACGCGTACTCCTGCGGATGCGGCCACCGGCTCCTGGCTGGTTCGGGTGCGCGCCGGCGGTGCCTCCTTTGAAAAGTCGCTGAAAATCGAAACCGTGATGCCAAACCGACTTAAGATCGGTCTTGACTTCGGTACAAAGGTGATTCGTGGCCCAGAACCCGCGCTTAACTCCACCTTGGAGAGCCGTTGGTTGCACGGTGCGAGCGCCGCGGGATTGAACGCCGACATTCAGGTCAGCCTCGCCCCCCAAGCCACCAAGTTCGCAAAATTCGACGGGTACTCCTTCGATGATCCGGCGACGACCTTCCGCGCCGACCCCACCGAGCTTTGGTCCGGCACCATCGGCGAGGACGGCAAAGTGCCTGTTCAAGCGACGATCCCCATCCCGGAGGGCGCTCCTGGACTGTTGACCGGTACTTTTGCGACCCGCGTGTTCGAGCCCGGCGGCGCGTTCAGCATCGATCAGGCCACGGTCACCGTTTCGCCGCACGCCCGATACGTCGGCATCAAGCTCCCCAAAGGGGATGCCGCCCGCAACATGCTGCTGACCGACGTCGATCACACCGTTCAGGTTGTCGCGGTCGATGCCGACGGAAAGCCCACCGGCAGCGGCAAAATCGCCTTGAGCGTTCAGAAGATCAGCTGGCGCTGGTGGTGGGAAAAAGGCGAGGACAACCTTGGCCAATACGCGGGCTCTGAGGCACACACCATCGTCAGCGAACAGATGATCGACCTCAAGGACGGCAAAGGCACCTGGAAATTCCAGGTCAAATACCCCGAATGGGGCCGGTATTTGGTCACCGCCCGCGATGTGGACGGCACCCACCGCACCGCCCAAATTGTGTACATGGATTGGCCGGGATGGGCCGGTCGGGCCCAAAAAGATCAGCCCGGCGGCGCCAGCGTGCTTTCCCTCGCGGTGGACAACGCCAAAGCGGCGGTTGGGCAGCCGGTGACCGTGTCGTTCCCGGTCGCGAAGGGCGGTCGCGCCCTGGTGAGCCTGGAAAGCGGCAGCCGCGTGCTCTCGCAAGCCTGGGTGGAACCCGATCCTGCGAGCCCCACCGCGAAATACACCTTCACCCCCACCGCGAATATGGCACCAAACATCTATGCGCGGGTGACCATGGTTCAACCGCACCAATCCGCGGTGAACGATGCCCCGATCCGCCTGTACGGCGTGGTGCCCATCGATGTGTTCGATCCGGAAAGCAAACTTCAACCGCAGATCCTCACCGCGGCGAAGTTTGAGCCTGAATCGGTCGCGGTGGTCAAAGTAAGCGAAACCAAGGGCCGCCCGATGACCTACACCCTCGCGGTGGTCGACGAAGGGTTGCTGGGGCTCACCCGCTTCCAAACGCCTGATCCTTGGGCGAACTTCAACCAACGTGAAGCCCTGGGCGTTCGCACCTGGGATCTGTACGACAACGTGATCGGCGCTTACGGCGGCGCTTTGGAAGGCCTGCTGAGCATCGGCGGCGACGGCGGCGGACTCGATGGGCCACAACCCCAGGCGCAACGCTTCAAACCGATGGTCTGGTACGATGGCCCGTTCACACTCGCTCCCGGCCAAACCGCGGAACACAAGGTCAACATCCCCCAATACGTCGGTGAAGTTCGCGTGATGGTGGTTGCCGGCCAAGACGGTAGCTTCGGAGCCGCAGAAAAGGCGGTTCCCGTCAAGAAGCCGCTGATGGTGCTCGCCACCCTGCCTCGGGTGCTGAGCCCTGGAGAGTCGGTCGACCTGCCGGTTTCGGTGTTCGCACTCGAGACCTCGGTCAAAGACGTCGTCCTCACCGTGGAAACCGAAGGTCCGGTCACTCTGAACGGGGAACGCACGAAGAAACTCCGGTTCAACGCGGTGGGCGACCAGTTGGCCACCTTCCGCATCGATGTCGGCGCGGTCGGCGTCGCCAAAATCCGCGTCAAAGCGGAAGGTGGCGGCCAGAAGGCGGCACAGACGATCGAAATCGGCGTTCGCAATCCGGGCGCGCCGGCGGTGCAGACCCTCGCGAGCACCGTCGCTCCTGGCAAAAATTGGGCCGGTGCACCGCCGTTGATCGGTGTTGCGGGCTCAAACGAAGCCTGGCTGGAAGTGAGCCGCACGCCTCCGCTCACCCTCGCCCAACACCTGGACGGTCTGATCCAGTATCCGCACGGATGCGTGGAACAAACCACCTCTTCGGCCTTCCCGCAGGTGTACCTGTCGAAGCTGGTCGATCTGAACCCCGCGCAAGCGGCGGCGACAGACGCCCACGTCAAGGCCGCGATTTCGAAGCTTCGCAGCTTCCAAAATGCGCAAGGCGGATTTGGGTATTGGGCCGGAGCCGAAGTGGACGGTTGGTCCACCTCCTATGTCGGCCACTTCCTGATTGAATCGGAGCGAGCCGGATACCTGCTGCCTCAGGGCATGCGGTCCAGCTGGGTGAGCTTCCAAAAGGAGCGCGCCAACCGATGGATCAAGGACGGTCCGAACTCGGATCTCGACCAAGCGTACCGCCTGTATACGCTGGCGCTCGCAGGGAGCCCCGACATCGGCGCGATGAACCGCCTGAAAGAGAGCGATCTCTCCAATGGCGCGCGGTGGCGGCTGGCGTCCGCCTACCTGCTCGCCGGCCAAAAAGAGACCGCCCAAACTCTGATCGCGAAGGCGAGCACCGAGGTTCCGCCCTGGCGCGAGCTCACCGGCACCTACGGCTCCGATCTCCGGGATCGCGCCATGATCCTGGAAACCCTGGTGCAGATGGGCGACACCGCGCGGGCGCGTCCCCTCGCCGAGGCCATCTCGGGAGAGCTCTCCTCGCAAAGCGCGCTCTCCACCCACGAAACCTCCTACGCGTTGATCGGGCTCGCCCGGTATGCGGGGTTGAGTTCGGGCGATTGGTCCATGCGCTGGGCGGTGGACGGAAAACCCGCCACCGAAGTGAAGTCTGGGAAGCCGGTCATGCGCATCCCCGTGCCCGTCGGCGCCACCGCACCAAAACTCACCGTGGAAAACCCCGGCTCTACACCGATCTACACTCGATACATCCAGAAAGGGATCCTGCCGCTCGGATCGGAAACACCGAAGAGTGCGGGCCTGTCGTTGGACGTGAAATACACCACCCTCGCAGGTTTTCCGGTGGAGCTGGCTTCGGTGGAGCATGGCGCGGACTTGGTCGCCAGCATCACCGTCACCAACACCTCCGGCCGGCCGCTGAATGAGTTGGCGCTGTCGTGGTTGGCTCCGTCCGGTTGGGAAATTTCCGGCTTGGTGACTGGCCAAGGCCAGGGGTACGACTACCGCGATGTGCGCGACGATCGGGTGTACACCTACTTCGATCTCGGCGCCGGACAGACAACCAACTTTACTATTCCGGTGAACGCCAGCTACAGCGGACACTACTATGTCCCGCCCGTTTCCGTCGAAGCGATGTACGACGCCTCCCTGCGCGCGAACAACGCCGGGCAATGGATCGACATCGGCACCTTGAGCGCCGGTTGAGTTCCGCGAGCGCCTCTTCTCGCTTTCGAGCGCGGAAGACGGCGCTCGCCGCCCTGCTGCTCGGGCTGCTCGGCTTCTGGCTCATTCCGGTGGTGGAGGTCGAGCGCCCGACCTCCGCGGTACTCCTCGACCGGAATGGGCAACTTCTCGGCGCTTCCGTCGCCTCCGATGAGCAGTGGCGGTTTCCGGATGCGGAGCCGGTGCCGGAAAAGTTCAAGACCGCCCTGATCGTCCAAGAAGATCGCCGGTTCCGGTGGCATCCCGGGGTCGACCCCGTCGCGGTGGTCCGGGCGATCCGCAGCAACATCGCCGAGGGCGAGGTGGTCAGCGGTGCCAGCACGATCACCATGCAAGTGGTTCGGATGTCGCGGAGCAATCCGCCGCGAACCCTGGGAGAGAAGGTCCTGGAGGCGATCCTCGCGGTTCGCTTGTCGGCGTCCGCATCCAAGGAGGAAGTTCTCGCCCGGTACGCCGCAAATGCCCCTTTTGGTGGAAACACCGTCGGACTGGAAGCCGCATCCTGGAGGTACTTCGGCCGGGCGCCCGCGGAACTCTCGTGGGCCGAAGCCGCCACTTTGGCGGCACTCCCCAACCGCCCCGGCCTTATTCACCCCGGGCGCGCTCGAGATGCGCTAAAAGAACGCCGCGATCGCCTCCTTCGCGACCTTCACGAGTACGGCGCCTTCGACCAGACCGATCTCGATCTCGCGCTCGCCGAGCCCCTCCCGATGGCGCCGCACCCAATTCCGATGGATGCCCCTCATCTGTTGGCAAGCAGCACGGGACGCGTGCACACGACGCTCGACCGCGATCTGCAATTGCGCGCCACCGAAGTACTCGAACGGCACCATGCGCAACTCGCGGGCGGCGGTGTATTCAACGCGGCGGCGGTGATCGTCGACCTCGAAACCGGCGAAGTGCGCGCCTACATCGGCAATGTGCACTCGGACGGCACCCACGGCGATCGGGTGGACGTCGTGCGCGCGTCCCGAAGCACCGGAAGCCTGCTCAAGCCCTTTCTTTACGAGGGCGTGCTCGAAGAAGGGATGATGCTCCCCGATCAGCTGGTCATGGATCTCCCCTGGAAGATCGGCGATTTTACCCCAGAGAACTTCGATCGCACGTATGAGGGAGCGGTTCCCGCCAGCGAAGCGCTCGCCCGCTCGCGGAATGTTCCCGCGGTGTGGATGCTCCAAAAGTACGGGGTCGAGCGCTTCGATGGCCGCCTCCGCAAGCTGGGAATGACCACCCTGTTTCGGTCCGCCCAGGATTACGGCCTCGCGTTGATCGTTGGCGGCGCCGAAGGAAATCTCTGGGATCTGACGGGGATGTACCGTGATCTCGGCCTCTCCGTCGCCCATCCGGACGGTCCCCTTCCCCCCGCCATGCACTGGCGTGTCGATCCAAACCCCCAAAACCGGCCCGCTCTGCACGATCCGGCCGCCGCCTGGCTCACGCTTCAATCGTTGGTGGAGGTCAACCGGCCGGGCGATTTGGGCGGTTGGCGCGCGTTTCGAGGCAGCACCAAGATCTCTTGGAAGACCGGCACCAGCCATGGGTTTCGCGACGCCTGGGCGATCGGAATCACGCCCACGACCGCGATCGGCGTCTGGGTCGGCAACGCCGACGGCGAAGGCCGGCCGGGACTCACCGGATACCAAGCTGCAGCGCCGATCTTGTTCGATCTGTTTGGATTGGTGGGGCCGGCGGGCGATTTTCCGCGCCCGGACGCCCACCTCGTTTCCGTGAAAATCTGCGCCCACAGCGGCATGTTGGCCGGTCCGGACTGCCCGAATGCGGTGGATCGTTGGGTACCCAAAGCCGGAAAACGCGGCCCCGCCTGCAACTTCTGCCAACAGGTGCATTGCGACGCCGGTTGCGTCCACCGGGTGAACAACAGCTGCAGCAGCGTCGCGGCGATGGAAAACCGCTCTTGGTTTGTGCTCCCGCCGGCGATGGAGTGGTTTTATGCGCGCAATCACCCGGAATACGATCCGCCACCGCCGCTAAGGTCCGATTGCGAGGGCAGCGGATCGGAAGGGATCGCCGTCCTGTATCCTCCGCAAGATGCGACGATCTTCCTCCCGATCGAGCTGGACGGCACCCGAGGCAGAATCGTGCTCGAGGCGAGCCACCGGGACGGGCAAGCGGAGATCTTCTGGCATTTGGACGAAGAGTATGTGGGGACGACCGTTTCGCCGCACCAGATCTCCGTTTCGCCGACGCCGGGGGAGCATCGGTTGACGCTGGTGGATCAGGCGGGGGCCCGAGTGGTAAGGCGGTTTACCGTTTTGGATCGGACGACCCCCGATGCCGGTCGCTGAAAGACAAGCGGGTTTACTACCGGGCCTGTAACCACGCTGTAACCGCGGCCGATGATCGCCAAGGTCGACCCCCGCACCGTTCTCTGTGCAAGTTCGTGAACCCACGGGCCTGCGGAGAACCACCTCATGAAACCTACCCTCGTGCTCACTTTTTTCTTGGCCGCATGCACCCAAAGCCCCGCATCCGACCGTTCGGGCGACGGGTCCAAAGAAGACGACGTGCCACCTGCACCTGGACTGGCGGCCGATGTCGCCGCTCTGCCCGACGGCACCCTGGTGATGTCCCTCGTCGACAACGAGGGTGAACCTCAAGACACGACCATTCTTCAGCGGTATTCGCCAGGGGATGAACAGTGGACCCAGGTTCCAACCGGCGTACGCCTTGGGCGCCTGATCGCGCTCAACAACGACGAGGTGATCAGCGGAGAGGGTTCGCTGTTGTACCGGATCAACGTCCACACCGGCGAGGCAAGCCCGATCGCCGTTCCGGAAAGCACCCCAACGATCGTGGGCGCCGCCGTATTGTCCGACGGCACCGTGCTGCTGCTGCCCGATGCCGGCTCCCAGCTCTTGAAGATCGCCGGAAACGAGGCGTCCGCAGTGGGACAAGACACTAACGGGTTGCGCGCTGTGTCCGCCATGCCCGATGGCAGCTATGTCTACGCAACCGTCGACCAGCTGACCCGCGTCGCAAGTGATGGTTCAGAGTCCACCATCCCGTTCACGGAGGTCGACGACGAGCTTTACCATTTCGCCGCAGCGTTGTTGCCCATTGATGAAACACACGCGGCCGTCGTGTTTGAGACCACCAGCTCCGACACCGAGGCTGTCACCTGGTCGACCGCCGTCGCAGATTTCGGCACCGAAGAACTCGGTTCTGCATCGCCGATTTCCGTCCCCGGTTCGGAGTCTTTCTTCATGGACTTTGAACCGCTCGGAGCCCTCGGATGGACGGGCGTGGGATATTCGCGAGATCGCGATGCCAAAGGGTTTTCCGTCCGCGTCGACGCCGAAGGTGACCCCACGCTGATCGAACAAGCCGATCCTTGGACCGAAGGGATCGCGATCACCACCTTGCCAAACGGTCAGATCGTTCGAGCGTACGCCGATCTCCCAAGTTCCGATCCGGCAGAATGGCTAACGGTCATGGAGATCAGCCAGCCGTAGTGTTCGCGCGGGTGGGCCGCGAACGTTCGAAATTCGGTCGCCGCCAAGCGGCGACCGCCAACGCCGGAGGTCCGCCGATCTGGTCGCCGCCATCGCCGGGGCCGTGGTCGAACTCTCCGGGCCCACCAACGTCACCTTCAGCGGCGATGGGCTCCAAGACCTCAAAGTCGCCTTCCCCCTCCTGATCGCGGACAACGACGCCCTGGTCGCCGCTCGCCAAGCCACGGCCACCGCTGCCTCCACCGCCAACGAACTCCGCCAACAATGGGACGTCGCCCACAAAAAGCTCCGCCAATGCGTCGCTTTCCACACCAGCGGCGAACAGTGGAAGGACTACCTGATCGACTTCTCGACCTCGCGCGCGGTGGAAGAGGAAGAACTTCCGATCGTCGTCAACGCTTGACCGGTTTCTTCGCCTTCTCTCCCCGCCATGGCGCTGGATGCTTCACAATCCACGCCGCGCGCTTCTTGCTCTTCGCCGCGGTCGGCACCCTCGACCGCGGCGCCGGCAACAGCGACGCGATCGTCGCCGCCTCGTTCGCCGACAATTCCTTCGCGGGCTTTTTGTACCAATGCTGGGCGGCC
>SYKL01000091.1 GCA_005797785.1 Pseudomonadota bacterium
CGACACCGGGATCGCCAACGCGGGGACGAGGGTGCTTCGAAAATCTCGGAGAAAAGCAAAAATTACGAGAACAACCAACCCAAACGCGATCAGCAAGGTCTCTTCGACCTCGGCGATCGAGGTGCGAACCGCCTGGCTTCGGTCATAGCCAATCATCACCTTTACATCGTCCGGAAGGTCTTTTTGGATAGAAGGGAGGCGACGTCGGATCTCGTCGGAGATGTCGATGATGTTGGCGTTCGCTTGGGGAAGCACGGCCACGGTGACGGTGGCTCGCCCGTCAGAACGTGCGGCCGAGCGCTCGTTTTCGGCGCCGAGTCGGACTTCGCCGAGATCGCCTAGACGGACCGGCCGTCCGTCGATCTCGCGGACCACCAAGTCTTTGAACTCATCTACCGTCCGAAGATCACCTTCAAGCCGGATCGATAGTTCAGTCGCTTTACCTTCGATGCGGCCGGCCGGCGCGTTGACGTGGTTGGCGTCGAGGGCGGCCTCGATGTCCGCGACGCTGATCCCGCGGGCGGAGAGCCGGTGCGGATCGAGATCGATGCGGATCGCATATACCTGCTCACCATAGATGCTGACGCTTCCTACCCCGAGAATGGACTGGAGGCGTTCGCGAACGAGCACGTCCGACATCTCCGAGAGTTCGAGCAGGCTTCGGTTTTGTGCATCCAACCTGAGGAAAACGACCGGTTGGGAGTCCGCCTCGGACTTTTCGACCACCGGCTCTTCGACATCGGGCGGAAGATCCCGTCGCGCGCGGCTTACTCGGCTGCGAACATCGTTGGCCGCCTCCTCTAGCGAGCGGTTCAGCTCAAACTCAACCGAGATCGTAGATTGTTGCTCAGAGCTGGTGCTGGTGATGGTGCGGATGCCTTCAATGCCGTTGATCTGACGTTCGAGGATTTCGGTGACGTCGCTCTCCATCAGAGCAGGATCCGCGCCGAACCACACGGTGGTGACCGTCACCACTGGCGCTTGAATGTTGGGGGTCTCCCGAACCGATAGGAAGTTCAGCGAAACCAGCCCAAACAGCACCAGCAATAAGGAGATCACCAAGGTAAAAACAGGTTTTCGAACGAAGAACTCGAAAATCATCCCGCGATCTCCCCGGCGATGCTCACAGCGGCACCGGGCTGAAGACGAAGAAGGCCCTCGACGATCAGTCGATCGCCGGGCTGGAGGCCATCGGTGACCTCAACTTTTTCGGATTGGCGAAGGCCGAGTTTGACCGGGCGAACTTCAGCTTTATCGCCGGCACCGACGACGAAGACGTTCATCCCTTCGCCGGTGGTGATCACGGCTTGCGAGGGGATCATCAGCGCGTTGGGTTCGCTGCGGGCGGTGACTCGAATGACCGCGGACATTCCCGGGCGAAGCAGCCCTTCCGAATTGTCCAGGGTGGCACGAGCAAGCGCAGTACGGCTGGAGTCGTCCACCCGCGGAGAGACAAAAGTCAGGGTTCCCGTGAAGGATTTGGAGGGATCGGCATCGACGGTCACCGAAAGCGGATTTCCGACCGACAACCGCGCCAGTTCGCGTTCGGCGACGACGAATTCCACGCTCAGATGGGATAAATCTTCGAGCTGCGTCACCGCGGTGGTCGAGTTCACCGACGCTCCGGCCGCCACCTGCCTAACGCCCAATCGCCCCGAAAAAGGAGCACGAATCTCGGTTCGGCGGAGGTTCTCTCGGGCAAGGTCGACGGCGGCGCTCGCTAAATCCCGCTCGGCGATCGCCTGATCGCGCTCTTGCGCCGACGTATTACCGCGATCAAACAGCTGAACGATGCGATCATACTTGGCCTGCGCCAACTTGAGGCGAGCATCCGCGTCTTTGAGCGCGGCCTTGGCGGCGTCATCGCGGAGTTTCAGTATTCGATCGCCTTTTTTGACGGCCTGCCCGTCTTCGAAGGGGGCGTCGACCACGACGCCGGCGATTTCAGGCATCAGAACCACACTGTTGGTAGACACGATGGTTCCAGACGCGCTCACCTGTTGTTCCAGCGAGGAAGGCGCTACCGATTGCACTTTTACCAGGATGGCGGGGGACGGGACGGGAGCGGCACCCTGTGGACCCGAGCCACAGGCCAGTGCCAGGGCTAAACCCAGGGACATCGCACCGAAGGTGCTAAATCCGCGAAACAGCATTGAGGATCCATGTCAGGGCCGGCTCTTTAACCGGAGCGATTCCGCCGAGCAGCGGCCTTGGACATCCTTAGACAAGCGGCAGGGGGCGGAGGGGCGCCGTAAGGCGGTCGCGCAGCGACGAAACCCCCGCAGCACCCGACGGCGAAGCCGGGCCGCCCCGATGGTAAAGCGGTTGACGATCTAGCGGGTGACCTTTCGCCAGTCGACGAGCACTCGGCCTTTTTCGTCGGGCTGACAGGTGGGGCAAAAATACGCATCGTACCCGTTGACACCGCAGGTTCGCAGGGTGGTTTGGCAGCGTGGGCACGGCTGATCTTTGCGGCCCCGGACGGCGAGGAAATCGCGAAGTTTCTCGTCCAAGGCAGGTTTGCGACGCGCGATCTCATCGATGGATTCTTGGAGAACTTTGGGTATGGCCAGGAACAGGCTTTGGCGCTGCACTTCGGAGAGCTCGCTGACGCGCGCTTTCGGATGCAATTGGGCGTGCCAACAGACTTCGTCGGCATAGGCATTTCCGAGGCAGTCGATGGCGCCATGGTCGAGAAGGAAGGTTTTGAGTTGATCTCGGCGTTTCTTCACGAGGGCGTCGAACGCGGGCCGGTTCCACTCTGGAGCGAGGGGGTCGAGGCCAACCCGGCTCCAACCTGGGAGATCTACGCCCGTGGGCCCAAGATACACCTTGCCCATCTGCTTGTCGTCGCGGTACCAGAGTTCGCGGCCGTCTTGCAAGAGAAAGGCGACCGCGAGATCGAGAGGCTCCCGATCGCCCTTTTGGGCGAGACGAAACCGCCCGGCGAGCATGGGGTGGATGCGAACAGACTGATCTCCGAGCTCAAACCAGACAAAGGGGCCGTGGCGTTGGACGGCCTGAATCGAACGACCGGCGATCCACTCTTCAGGAGTTTCGGCGAACAAGCATCGAAGAACGACGGGTTTGGGTGAGCGTAGCGTGGTGAAACGCGCGCCGACGAGCGCCGCGCGGAGTTCGGGAACCCAATGTTCGAGATCGGGACGTTCAGGCATCGCCGGACTCGAGCAGGCTGGCCGTCGGAAAATTGGCCAAGTGGGCGAGGAAGGACAGGGCGATCGGAGCGTAGATGTAGATGGCCGTCGCGCCATTCCAATGGGCGATAAATCCTCCGAGGGCGACGCTTTCGGAGAGCGCAAAGGCCAAGATAATCCGAGTCGATCGCGGGATCGGGAGTCGGGTGAGTCGCGCCACCAATACGCTAAACAGGGCGTTGGGCGCCAACATCAGTCCAGCGAATTTGCCGATTTCGATCGGACCTTCGGGGGGCTCAAGGTACACCGTCAGAAAGCAGAACACCAGGGTCGTTTGGGCGAATGCGGCCCAAAGGAAGCGGGAGGTGCGGAGGAGGTCGGGGGAGGGTGGCATGTTCACTCCGGCGATGGATAGCTGGGCTTTCGCCGAGAATTTACCATGCGCTTGGGGGACAGGATAGCTATGCACTCGGGGGAACGGTGGTTCAATTGTTGGAGCATTTGCGTACTTTGGGCCTTTCCAGTAGGGAAGCGCGCGATGCGATGAACACGGGGAAAGTCCTGTACCAAGGGGTGCCGACGGCGGACGGAGGTCGGAGGGTGGACGCCGCTGCGGTGCGGGTGGACCCGCGCGCGCCGCGCATTCAGGTCGGTCGGGATCCGGTGTCCCTGTTCCATGATCCGCATCTGGCCGTGATTTGGAAGCCGAGCGGATTGCTTTCGGTGGCAGCTCCTGGGCGGCGCGATTCGCACGTGCTCGCGGCCGTGGCGCGCTGGTTTGGGAGTTCGTACCCTGTGCATCGGCTGGATGAGGAGACGTCAGGGTTGATGATGGTCGCCCTGACCGAGAAGTGTCAGACGGCGCTGAAAGCCGCTTTCGAGGCTCATGAAGTACAAAGGCAGTATCTCGCGATGGTGCGCGCGGGCTTTCCCATGGAAAAGACCGTCTCGACGACCCTGGTCCGGGATCGCGGCGACGGAAAGCGCGGATCCGGGCCGGATGGTAAGCCCGCCACCACGCATTTTCGGCGATTGGAAGAATGGCGCGGTGGAACTCTTGTTCGGGCGACCCTGGAGACGGGCCGTACCCACCAAGTGCGGATTCACCTCTCCGAAGGGGGATTTCCGATCTGGGGTGATGAATTGTACGGCGGTCGGCAAGCGATGCGGTATGCGCCGCGCCTTGCATTACACGCCTTTCGGCTGGCGTTTCGGCATCCGGTCACCGGGAAACCGATGGCATTTGCGTCACCCTTGGCGGATGACCTGGAGCGACTGCGAAGGGATCGAGGCGGTCATCCGGATTTTTCGTTGGACAACGGCGGATAGTAAACCGCTTGACTACACGCGGTTCGACAAGCGCTTTACGATGTCCAGCGTTTCGGTCGGCTGGCGAGACGGGTCGCACCGAACGATCGACACCACGCCTCAAATTCCGCCTTTGGAGTTCCCTTCCAGGCGAGATCGGTGAGCGACTCGGTGAGTGGAACATCGGTTTTGAGCGTCGCCAAGGTGCGGTACAAAAGGGCGTTCTTGCGTTCGGCGGCGAGGACGCTCGCTAGCCGTTCGGCGCCGCGAACCTTGATCGACCATTGACTGGGATCATCTGGGATTTGTTCAAGGCGAGGGTAAGCCCCGAGAACGGTGGCCGCGGACTTATCGCCCCATCCCTCCAAGCCTGGGATTCCATCCGCGGTATCGCCGACCAGCGCCAACCAATCGGGCACCGACTCGGGCCGGATTCCGCGTTGTTCGAAGAACGCCGCCGCGTCGATTTCGCGCTCACGGATGCGATCGACCTGAACAATGTTCGAGTAAGAAAGCACCTGACCGAGGTCTTTGTCCGGGGTGAGGATACGCACTTGATCCACCTGCGGCGCGAACCGAACCGCCGCGGTTGCCAACGCATCATCCGCTTCAAACGCCTTCATCGACCAGACGGTGACACCCAGGGCGCGGGCGGCGCGCTCCACATCGTCGAATTGGCCGCGAAGTTCGGGGGGTACGCCAAGATCGGACTTGTAGGCTTCAAAGAGGTCATTTCGGAACGAGCGGATCGGATTGTCGAAGGCGATCGCCAGATGGGTGACGTCCTCCTTGGGATCTTCGAGTAACGCCAACAAAGAACCGACCAAGCCCACGGTCGCCTTTCCATCCCGTCCGTCCGGTGTGGTGTGGCTCGGCCGCTTCGAGAAGTGTGCGCGGTATAACTCAAAGGTTCCGTCGATCAGGTGCAGACGCATCGGCTCTCCCCGCGGTAGCATCGCCTCGTGCACCGGAGCTGTCCATGCTGGATGAGGAGACCCAGGCCTTTCACCGGATTTTGATCGCCGCGATCCCGCCGGTGCCGCGATCCCCCTCGGAAAAC
>SYKL01000092.1 GCA_005797785.1 Pseudomonadota bacterium
TGATAAGTCCCATCGCGATGCCCGCGACCGGGGCCTTGATGGGAACGCCGGCGTCCATCAGCGCCAAGGTGCTGCCGCACACGGTCGCCATCGAAGAAGAGCCGTTGCTCTCAAGGATTTCCGACGTGGAGCGCAGAACGTAGGGGAAGTCCGCCTTCGAAGGAAGCACCGCTTCCAAAGCGCGACGGGCCAACACACCGTGTCCGATCTCCCGGCGTTTTGGCGCACGGAGAGGACGAGCCTCACCGGTGCAGAACGGCTGGAAGTTGTAGGTCAGCAACCAACGGCGCTCGATGTTGCCGTTTGGCTCTTCGATCCGCTGAACATCGTCGTCGGTGCCCAATGCGAGGGTCACGAAAGCCTGGGTTTCGCCACGGGTGAAGATCGCGCTGCCGTGGGCGCGAGGTGCAATGCCCACTTCCGACCAAATCGCGCGGATGGCGTCTGGAGCGCGACCATCGAGGCGGGTTTTGGTCTTGAGCACGTCTTGGCGCATCACGTCGCGGTGCATCGCTTCCCAAGCCATTTTTGCCTGGGAGGTCAGGCTCGCCTTTTCAGTGTCGTCTTTGCCTTCGACCAACTGGGCGATGAGCGCATTGCGGGTCGCTTTCAGCGCATCGGTACGATCGTGCTTGCCAGGGGTGGCGAGCGCTGCCCGAAGGCCAGCTTCGCCATTAGCGCGGAGCCAAGTGGTGACTTCGGCCGAAGCCTTTGGCTTCTCGGGAACGGCCACCTTTGGCTGGCCGGCTTCTTCGCGCAATTCATTGATGCAAGCGCAGATCTTGCGGATGGCGGCTTGGGCAAGATCGAAGGCATCGAGCATCAGCTGCTCGGAAACTTCGTTTGCCTGGCCTTCGACCATGGTGATCGCGTCGGCGGTGCCGGCGATCACGAGGTCCATCGTCGCGCGCTCACGATCGAGTTTCGTAGGGTTCAACACCAACTTATCGTCGACCAGACACACGCGAACGCCCGCGGCGGGCTCCGCCAACGGCGCAGGCGAAATGTGGAATGCCGCGGAGGCGCCGCACAATGCGAGGGTGTCCGTGTCGAAGTTCGGATCGTACGACATCACCTGCGCGATGACCTGCAATTCCTGACGGAAGTGCTTTGGAAACAACGGGCGAATCGGGCGATCGATAACGCGAGAAACCAGGGTCTCACGCTCGGTGCCGCGGCCTTCGCGCTTCAGGTAACCGCCGGGGATGTGGCCAGCAGCGCCGGTGCGATCTTGGTATTCCACCGACAAAGGGAGGAAATCGAACGGGCGATCGCCTTCGGGAGCGAGAACCGCAGTGACCAGCACCATCGATTCGCCGGAGCTGACGACCACTGCGCCGCTCGACTGCTTAGCCAATTTTCCAGTTTCAAACGAGATGGTATGACCACCGACTTCGACAGACTTACGAACGATTTTCAAGGATACTCCAATCCCACCGCACCGCGGTGGCGGGCCATGCCCGTGGAAATCCGTCGCTCGAAGCACCATCCCGCTTCACAGACCTACTCGGAATGAGCGAGGGGTGGTTCACACCACGCTCAGCCCGCGAAGAACCGTGAGGGTACCGCGTGCGGCCGGATCGATTTTCAGGGAACTGCCGCGCTGACACTCAACGCGGCAAACAAAAAACGCGAGGTTTCCCCCGCGTTTCAAACTAGCGACGCAGCCCGAGGCTGCCGATGACGGCCTGGTACCGAGCCATATCCACCGTCTGCAGATACCGCAGCAGGCGGCGGCGCTGACCGACGAGCTTGAGCAAACCACGGCGCGAAGCGTGATCTTTCTCGTGACCCTTGAGATGCTCAGTCAGGTAGGCGATTCGCGTGGTCAAAAGAGCCACTTGAACCTCCGGCGAACCGGTATCTCCCTCATGGGTCTTGTATTTCTCGACGATTGCAGCTTTGTCTTCAGTACGAAACGCCATCTTTACTCCGAACCCGGGTCCGCAGGTGGCCGCCGAAACGGTTTGCCGCTGGTCCGGGGCGATGCGAACATCGCTTCCAGTCCGGGGTGAATCCCCGGCGCATCCTCATCACCCGACCGACACCTGACGTCAAGTCCGTGTGCGGCCATATGGTAAACTACTTGACCATTACAAAGCGCGGAACGGCTGCCGAAAACCAACCGATGATGCCCGTAAGCAACATCGTTGGCGCCACGATCGAAGCCATCGCCCAGGCGAGAATGGCGACGCCCAGGCGCCAGCCCTGCCATTCGTCCATGGCGACCGTCCCCGAAAAAACACCAAAGCTATCGTCGATGTTCAGCAAACGGCACATCCCCCACGGAGTGGCCAAAAGCAAGGCCGCCACCGCACAAGCACGGGAAAAACGATTGTTCATCCTACCTCCTCAGCGCCCGCCAGTCGCCACAGCGGGCCGCACGTTAGACCTGCCAACAACACAGAATCGCCCATCAAATTGCTCGCTTTGTACCGACGTCGTCCCTCGGTTTCCTCAGGGATTGCGGCGAACTCCAAGGCCGCCAAGAGTTCACCAAGCCAGCGTTCATCGCTGAAAGACGCTGCCGCAAGAATCGCCAGGCCGCTTGAGCTGGTGCTCGCCTCCAGGCCGGGCACGACCGGCCCAGAATCAATGTCCTCTCTACCTTTTTGCGATTCCGGCCACTCCAAGGCGTACCCAAAGCCCAGCAGGCTTCGGCCCAAGGCCGCACGGGCCCCCTCATATTGTGCCTTTGCAAATTCGGGATCCACCAGGCGCAGCTGGTGAGTGGTCATCCACAGCGAAGAGCCTTCCACCCCATCGATCCTGCGCCCATCCAGGGTAAAACTCCCGATAAGCAGCCCGGTTTCCGGATCGGTCAATTTGTCCTGGACAACCTTCACCCAGCGGCCAACGAAGTCCGCGTGGTTCGTGCCATCCACGCGATCCGCCACCTTCAACGCCGCTACCGCCACGCTGTTGCAGAACATCCAGCACTCGTCAGGATAACTCTCCGCACACAGCAACGGTCCCTGTTCAAGACGGGCTGCAATCTGCCCAATGCGGCGCCTGTGCTCCCCCGCCCACTTGTCCGAACCATCGAACAATCGGCGTAAGCCCAACATCAGCGCCAGTTCACCGCTCACAAACAAGCTCAGTTGCGGTTGAATCTGAAAGGGAGCGCGGTTTACATACGGCAACAGAAAGGTGTTCTCCCCTTCCTCCGAAACTTTCCGAATGGTGTCCGTGAGCACCGTGTCCCAAACGCGCAACCAGCGCTCCCGCTGATCGGACTCCCGAAGCACCAAATCTCCAAGGGAGAAACATAGGAACAGCCGGGCCATCAGATCCCATTCCGCGCTTTGGGCATGGGCAAGCTCGATCTCGGCCCGATCGCCGCCCTCCCACGGCCAGACCCGCGCTTCCGCCAACGCCAATACGTGCGCAGGAACTGGACCTTCCGGTTGTGGAAGGCTGGGACGAAATATACTGGCCGCTCCAAGCGTCCACAGAACGCCACCGCCGGAAAACGCCGCTAAGCCCTTCAAGCAGTCCCGACGCATCAATCCTCGCACGCTTCCTCCCTGCACAATGTACGCAGCACCCCGTCGAACGGGGTGAAGGGGCCCCGCAGCTTTGGTGCAGATTCTTTGCACCACGATAAGGTCCCTCGATACGTGTGATTCGTCTGTCGTGCGGCGACCGTGTGCCGACCACCGTAGAGGCACCATCAGGCGGGAAACACTCAGTCGGACGTGCCTCGAATGCACCAAAGCGTCCCAGATTACATCATTTCCTCGGAAGAAACTTTCTTTGACATCGGTGATGTCTGGCGCTAGCCTCTCCGTATGGCCAAGGATTCCTCTGAACCTGCCATGTGCCCCAGGGGGGTTTTATGCCTAGCTTTGGACGCCATCGATCGCCCTTTTCCACACCACAAACGCCAGCGCCGGCGCAGGCGCCGCCCGCTCCATCCTACGGAAACAGTGCAACCCAACAAGATCTTGGTTTGCCGCAAGCAGACAACAACAACCGCGACCGCGATCAGGTCTACGTCGCCGACACCGGGTCAGACATGGATGCTTGGTGCTGGCTGACCGGCCAAGAGCAAGCCAGCAGCTCCACCGAAATTGCGAACGCAGTGGTCGAAAATTCTGGAGGAGTTCCCGTTCAGTCGGTAGAAATCAAGGGTCATGGTTCCCCGGGTTGCCAAACCATCGGCGTGAATAGCGCCTTGCGCGCCCCCCTGACGGCCCAACAACGGCAGGACTTCGCCAACATTGGCGCCGCCATGGACCCCGGGGGAGTCATCATCCTGGCCGGTTGCAATGTGGCGGAAGGTCCCACCGGGATTGCACTCATGCAGGAGGTCGCATCCGCCTCCCAACGAACCGTCACCGCAGGAATAGCGGTTCAACTTCCCCTTGACGGAATCGAAGGCTCCCAGGTCTACGTGTCGCCGGATGGATCGGTTTCATCCCAGGTCTCGGCCTACGACCCACTGTACGACGCCGTCGCAAACGGCACGATGGAAGGCGTCCAGGCGGTCAAGGAGGTCATCAACGACGGGCAAGCTCTGGTTCAAGAAGGTGTGCTTACGGTTGAGCAAATGATCGACGACGGCCTTGCCATGGTCGAAGGGGCACAAGAGTCCGCGGAGGAGTATTGGCCGCTATAAAGCCGTCGCTTTCACGACGCGCCCTCATCGCCGGCGCGGCATCCGTTCCATTCCTGTTGGCCGGTCTTGGCGATACCAATTCTCTCGCCAAGGAAGCGTTTTCACACCCGAACTACTTCGATCTGGCGAGCGCACAAATTCCGCGCGCGGCACAGGTGTCCCATTGGCCCGATCAACTCTTGTCGTGGAAAGCGTCCCCTCTGCCCGACGCAAGCTTCCTAGGCGTCCGTTACAATGCCATCTTTCTTGGTGTCACTCCGACCTTGGACCAAGTGGCGGACCACCTGCTTATCGCCGCCCTCCTGCCCAATCGGGTCTATCAAAGTGCGCAATTCGCCGGGCTACACCCAGGCCTCAACCCTGACGCCTATGTCGGCGAGCCGCGCACGCTACAGGCCCAAATCAACATCGACTTTAGCCGCCTGTGTGCCACCATGGAGGCCGACTCTACCTCCGATCTTTGGTTGGTTTTTGGGGATGAAATGCTCGCTTCCGGCCATTTGCACCTCGCGGTGGTCGCGTGGCAGCGCGCGCGCCGCTCCGCGCATCCGTGCATCGAAGCCCTCAATCAGAGGGTTTCCCTGGTGGAAGAATACCTTTCCGAGAGAGACCTTCGACACCAAGTGAACGACTGTCTGGATCAAGCCGACCACTGGGTATCCGCTTTTATCGCCGAACAACAACGCACCGGAGCGCCCAACCAGCAAGTCGAGCAAACGCTGGCCCTCAAACGATTTCGGCCACCAATGACGAAAAGACACGGTTGTTAGGGCAGCAAAGCCCGTAGCACGCGGGTTCTTTTCCACCGCCACGAATCGATATTACTCGGTCAACGCCACATGTCGTAAAGGCACCTCTTAGGTTCCTTCTTCCATCCCACGAAGCATCTTCGGCCCCCGGGGAGTGGCTTCCACCACCGCCAGGAGCTCGTCGCCACAGACGCACAAATACTTGCTTCCAAAGCCTACACCCGGCGGCGGCGCGGGGGGCGTTCCTCCGCGCTTGATCCGAGTTGCATCGTACGGCCGCACATCGGCCAAGGGCAAGTGCGATAGAACATCGATCGGACGCCGAATCCAAGGGGTCAGCGCTGCCGCCACCTCATCCCGAGACTGCCACTTCACACGCTCCGTGTTGCCCCGGCTACGTGAAATCAGCACATCATTCCAGCTTTGTCCCGAATCGGGAGCAGCCATCGCGGCGAGCTGTTCCATGGACAAGGCGTCGCGCAAATAGAACGGCCCACTGCGTGGTCGCTCCAAAGCGGACAAGTGACCAGCACTTCCCAACGCAATGGCAATCTCGTCCGCGAGCACGCGGGCGTAGGTACCACGGCTGCAGGTGATGGTGATCCGGAGCGTCTTACCGTCGTATTCCTCGATCGTCAGATCGTGGATCGTCACCGGACGCGCGGCCACCCGCACTTCCTGGCCCTTGCGGGCGTAATGGTAAAGCGGTTTACCTTCGTGCTTGACCGCGCTGTACGCCGGCGGCTCCTGCATCCGCGCGCCAAGGAAGGTTCGAAGCACCGCTTCCACCTGAGCGCGATCCGCCGTCGGCAGAGGGGCTTCGCGCACGACCACCCCGGTTGGATCCCCAGTATCGGTGGCCGTACCCAACGAAATGGTGGCATCATAGACCTTGATCGACTCATCGACGAACTGAATCAGCCGCGTAGCCGGTCCTAACGCCAACGGCAGCACGCCGGTCGCGAAGGGATCCAAGGTCCCCGTATGACCGACCTTTTTGATGCCGGTCACCGCGCGAACGGCTGCAACCACATCGTGGGAGGTGATCCCCGCAGGCTTATTCATAACTAAAAACGCCGGCTTCACTCTTCCCCCTCTGCAGTTGGCTCGTCCGATTTCAATTCGCGTCCAATCCGTTCCAACAGGCCCGTCACCCGAATCGCCGCTTCGGTGTGTTCATCAAAGACAAACACCAATTCGGGCGAGTGCCGGATCCCCAAGGCGCGGCCCACCGGGCCCCGCAAACGAATCGCGGTATCCTTCAGGGCTTGCCGCATTTCATCCGAAACGGGCTCCCCTCCCAACGGAAGATATTTGATCACCGCGCGCCCGAGGTCTCGAGACACGTCCACATTGGTGATCGAGATTGGCGACAAGCGAAAATCTTGGATATCGCGCGACATTCGCTGCGATACCTCTTTTAGGATCAACTCCGCAATGCGCGCGGGCCGATAACCGCCCATCATCCCTCCGCCGCGTCCGACGACGCTTGGCCGGGCCGTCTATCTCAACTGGCGCGATTCCGCTCGGAGGCGATCCACTCCTCCAAGGTGTGAGTGTTGTATTGTCCACGCCATACGCTGGGTTCGGCCAATATTTCAAGTAAGAATTCTCGGTTGGTTTCGACCCCCTCGATCACCAACTCCTCCAAAGCCGCGCGCGCGCGAACCAATGCCGCGTGCCGCGTCGGCCCGGTGACCGTGATCTTCACCAAGAGTGGGTCCGTATCCTCCGTGCAAGGCTGGCCTTCGGCCGTTCCTGCTTCGACCGCGAGATGTTCGCCCGTCGGCAACACCAGCCGCTCGATTTCTCCCTCCACCGCTCCTGTCGCCCCTGCCCGAAACGGGAAAATACGCAATTGAACTCCGTGACGTTCAAGCTTCACGTCGGCCTGCTCCCAACCGAGACGCTCACCGATGTGCACCCGAAACTGCGTATTGATGAGGTCAATCCCATGAACCTGCTCCGCAAGTTCGTATCCCGTCGTAAGGCGCGGTGTAAACCCCAACAGATATGCACCGCCATCGGGAGTAATCGCCCAACGAACCTTGCCAACGCCGATCCACCCCAACCCGCGCGCCAACTCCACCGAGCGCTCGCCCAAGCGCGCATGCAAGGTAGAACCAACCAAAGCCTCGCCTACCTCCTCCACCCAACTGTGGAAATCGTATTGCAACGAGCCGTCGGTTTCACCCAAATGCACGATCGAACCATAACGATCCGCGACCACCACCGTTCCGCAGGCCCGCAATTTGTCGACAGCACGCTCCAAAACGATGGTCGAATCCCCACTGACCAACGCGCCCAACGCCCGTACTTCGTTCGCCACCGCCGCCAACCTGTCCAACGAATCCACGCGTCGAATGACATCGCCAACCATCGTTTTCACGAACAGCGGAAACCCCAACTGCGCGCCAATTCCGACCGGATCCTGTTCCGCAGAAATCGGATCGCTCGCGGGAATCAAGGGAATGCCCAACTCCCGGGCGACCCTTCGCACCGATTGGCGGTCCACCACCCTCGCCAAAGCGCGAGGATCGCTGCCAATGATCGCCATATTGGCCTGGTTGGCCAACTCCGCGAAATCGAGCCGCCCGGCAAGAAAACAATATCCTGGATGAACGGCGTCGCAGCCCGCATCCATCGCAACGCCGATCACGCGGTTGGCGTCCAAATAGGTTTCCGCGACGGTGCGACCATTCAGATAGGCCGAATAATCTGCTTCCTCCACCCACGGCTGACCTTGGTCGGGCTCGGAAAAGACCGATACGGTCTCAATTCCCAGTGACTTGAATTCCCGAATTAACCGGCGAGCGATCTCGCCCCGGTTGGCGATCAGCACCCTCTGCACCTGAAGCAACTCGCTCATTATCGGCCCTTCCAAACAGGAGGTCGGCGCGAAAGAAATGCGGACACGCCTTCCGCGGCATCTTCGGTCATCAGGTTCAACGTCAACTGCGGATGAAGGTACCGAAGGGCGGACTCATAGTCCAAGTCCTCCACCGCATAGAACGCCGCTTTTCCAAGCGCTGCGACCACCGGCGATTTGGAGGCGATCTCCGTCGCAAGCGCCTTTCCGTCCGCCAACGCCTGCCCTGGGGCAGAAACACGATTGACCATCCCCAAAGATTGCGCTCGTTCGGCCGACACTTTCGCCCCGGTGAGCACCAACTCCATCAGCGCCTTGCGTGGAACATGCCGTTGTAACGCCGCAAGAATGATCATCGGAAACAGGCCCACGTTGATCTCGGGCGTTCCCAGCTGTGCTTCCGCATCCGCCACCACCAGATCGCAGGCCAACGCCAAACCCAGGCCACCGCCCAAAGCATCCCCATTCAACGCCGCGATCACCGGCTGCTTCAACTTCGGCAGCCGCGCCAACAAGCCCGCATACCGCCCGCGCTGTTGATGTGATCCGATGAAACCCTCGCTCCCACCCATGCCGTCCGCGAGGTCTCCCCCCGCGCAAAACCCTTTGCCGCGCCCACTCAACACCACCGCACGGACGGAAGCGTCCCGTTCCACCGTATTCAATGCATTTTCAATTTCACCGATCAGTTCGCCCGAAAGCGCATTTCGGCGTTCAGGACGGTTGAGAAAAAGCACCGCGACACCGTTCTCGTCTTCACGTTCGATCAGTCCCACGCACGCCTCCGGCCGTCGCACGGTAGACCGCGCTCGGTTGCCATACAAGCGCTCGCCCTTTCGATCGGGTTCCCGGGCTGAAAATCGGTTACGATGCCTTCATGCGCATCGGAATCGTTGG
This sequence comes from Pseudomonadota bacterium, assembly GCA_005797785.1. Taxonomy (GTDB): domain Bacteria; phylum Myxococcota_A; class UBA796; order UBA796; genus SYKL01. The sequence goes on from SYKL01000092.1 coordinate 9,137, forward strand.
TCCAGGTCGGCTGGGTCGCAGCCTCGCCATCTTGTTCGAAGCCGCCGGGCAACACGTCCAATTGTTCGGTCGAACGGCCGTTCCCAGCGGCGACGTCCTGTTGCTAACGGTGCCGGATGGCCAAATCGCGGAGGTTGCAGCGGCCATTCCGGTTGGACCGATTGTGTTGCATTGTTCCGGAGCCAAAGGAATGGACGTCCTACGCCCCCACCCGGTCGTTGGCAGCTTTCATCCACTAATGAGCTTTCCGGGCCCAGAGGTAGCAGTTCCTTCGGTCGAAGGCGTTCCCGTCGCCGTTGCGGGGGATCCGGCGGCCCTCGCCGCTGCCCGCTCGCTCGCCGAAACGCTCAAGATGGTTCCCGTAGAAGTCCTCGGTGATCGCCGGCTCTACCACGCCGCTGCGGTGATGGCGGGCAACTTTGCCACGGTTCTCTTGGCCGACGCCGTCGAAGTGCTCACTGCAGCCGGCGTTGAACCTCAAAAAGCGTTAGAGATGCTGACGCCTTTGGCGCTCGCATCGATCGCCAACGCCAGCAAAGGCCCGGCCAACGCGCTCACTGGACCTGTCGTTCGTAATGACGTTGCAACCCTCGAAGCCCATCGTACTGCCCTGCGCGAGGCGGGCCTGGAAGAGCATGCGCGCGTTTACGATACGCTAACGGGTCGCGCCCAGAAACTTCTACGCGCCAAAAGAACCCCGCCATCCGACCAAAGCTAGATAACGTACCCCACAGGTGATTTCGACGCTTGTTTCGCGACCGCCGGGTGGTAACGTACGATCAGAGGGGGTGGGAAATGCTCGATGCGTACATCATCGACAGAATCCGCCGAGAACGCGAGGCCGAGCGCAACCGCGGTGCCCTGGTTCCTCTCCACATCGAGGCCCCCGAAGAGCGGCCGCCCGACGATGCGACCGATGAAGTTCCGGCCGAGGAGGAGCGCGACAGGGGCTCCGTCATCATCGACTTCGGCCTCACCGGTCACTTCGCTCGCTGATGGCTCGCTGCGCGCTTCGCTTGCACCTCATTGCGCGATCCTGATTCCGTTGTCGCGCGCTGCGGTGCTCGCCGAGGCCGAGCTGCGCCGCTTCGCGTTGCGGCCATACGCCAGCTTCCCTGCGGTCCTCGCTTCTCCTAGGACTCACGGCCTGGGATCGTCGTTACTTCCGCTTCGACGAAAATCGCCATCTTCATCAACTTTGTTCACAACACCGTCCGGTTGATCATCGGATGATCTTCATCCGTCGGACCGAAATCGCTGTCCGGGTGCCATGCGAGCACGTCCAACGAATGATCGGTGGTGTGGAAAGAATGCCGGTAACCGGCGGGGATCACCCACCCCAAGCCCGCTTCTAAGGGGAACTCCCCCTCCTCTCCGCGACAGATCCCGCTCCCACGAACGATCGCACCCACGCGAACCGAAGGATGAACGTGCGCAGATTGCTGCGTGCCCGCGGGGATGTGCAGATGGTTGAGGCACGGATCGCCCAACCTCGGAGGGGAAAGCACTAACGAATCTGTGCAACCATCGATGTAACGAAGTCGACCGTGGGCTTCGATCGGCCCGCCGATTTGGAACAGGCCCACCGCATCGGCCTTGGAGATCACCAACGCTTTCGAGGACTCTTGACACGTCAATACCATTGAACCGGGCGCACAAAA